>NZ_JANLGL010000021.1:0-48986 GCF_024655625.1 Pseudomonas sp. 18.1.10 | reverse complement strand
CGAGTTCCAACATGAGAATGCGGTCAAATGTGGGAGCGGGCTTGCTCGCGAAAGCGGCCTACAGATCAATCAAGGCGCAGGGTTCGGATGATCCTTCTGAATCGCCTCAATCCCCTCCAACACCTCTTTCGACAGCTTCAGATCCGCACTGGCAATGTTGCTGTCCAACTGCTCCAGCGACGTGGCACCAATGATGTTGCTGGTCACAAACGGCTGTTGCGTCACAAACGCCAACGCCATCTGCGCCGGGTCCAAACCATGCTCGCGTGCCAGCGCCACATAACGGCTGCACGCTGCTTCCGACTGCGGGTTGAAGTAGCGGCTGAAGCGGCTGTACTCCGTCAGGCGCGCCTTGGCCGGGCGTGCCCCGCCTTCATACTTGCCACTGAGCATGCCGAACGCCAGGGGCGAGTAGGCCAGCAGGCCGCACTGCTCGCGAATCGCGATTTCCGCCAGGCCCACTTCGAAGCTGCGGTTGAGCAGGTTGTAGGGGTTCTGGATCGACACGGCGCGGGGCCAGCCACGGGCTTCGGCCAGGGCGAGGAACTTCATGGTGCCCCAGGGGGTTTCGTTGGACAGGCCGATGTGGCGGATTTTGCCGGCCTTCACCTGCTCGTCCAGGGCTTCGAGGGTTTCCTCCAGCGGGGTGAGGTTGTCTTCGTCCTTGTGCTTGTAGCTCAGCTGGCCGAAGAAGTTGGTGCTGCGCTCCGGCCAGTGCAGCTGGTAGAGGTCGATCCAGTCGGTTTGCAGGCGCTTGAGGCTGGCATCCAGGGCTTCGACGATGTGCTTGCGGTTGTGGCGCAGGTGGCCGTCGCGGATGTAGTCGATGGTGTTGCCGGGGCCGGCGATCTTGCTGGCGAGGACCCAGTCGGCACGATCGCCACGGCTTTTGAAGTAATTACCGATGTAACGCTCGGTGGTGGCATAGGTGTCGGCCTTGGGCGGCACCGGGTACATTTCCGCCGTGTCGAGGAAGTTGATCCCCGCGGCCTTGGCCCGTTCGATCTGGGCGAAGGCCTCTGCCTCGCTGTTCTGCTCGCCCCAGGTCATGGTGCCCAAGGCTATCGCGCTCACGTTCAGATCCGTACGGCCCAGCTGTCGATAATCCATCGGGTACTCCTTCAGGGAAAACAATCATAAAAGCAGGTTGAATTTTTTTTCGCAATCTGCATAATTGCCCACCTCTTTCTGCAGTGGAAGTGATGCGCCGCCTGCCGAAGAATCTTGCCGTTGAACGGACGCGCCGACCCGAGCCCCCGATAGCGTCTGTATCCGGCTGCCTTTGACTTGTCAAAGTACGCACTATTCAGTAAGATCCGCCGTCTAATTTACAGGGCGGCCCCTGAGGCTATTAAAGAATGACAACTTTTACTGCAAAACCGGAAACAGTTCAGCGCGACTGGTTTGTCGTCGACGCCGCTGGTCAGACCCTGGGTCGTCTGGCCACTGAAGTCGCCAGCCGTCTGCGTGGCAAGCACAAGCCTGAGTACACCCCTCACGTTGACACCGGTGACTACATCGTGATCATCAACGCTGAGCAGGTACGTGTTACCGGCAACAAAGCGCAAGACAAAATGTACTACCGTCACTCCGGTTTCCCAGGCGGTATCAAGTCTTCGAACTTCGAAGGCCTGATCTCCAAGAAGCCTGAAGCCCCGATCGAAATCGCGGTCAAAGGTATGCTGCCTAAGGGCCCACTGGGTCGCGATATGTTTCGCAAGCTGAAAGTCTATG
Organism: Pseudomonas sp. 18.1.10; assembly: GCF_024655625.1. Taxonomy (NCBI): domain Bacteria; kingdom Pseudomonadati; phylum Pseudomonadota; class Gammaproteobacteria; order Pseudomonadales; family Pseudomonadaceae; genus Pseudomonas; species Pseudomonas sp. 18.1.10. The sequence goes on along the minus strand of NZ_JANLGL010000021.1, from coordinate 47,252 downwards.
CGGGCGCTGTACACCCTCATGCTGCTCAGCAGCCCCAAGAACTGAAGTTTTAACGGAATAGTTCATTATGTCGGCGACTCAAAATTACGGCACTGGCCGTCGCAAAACCGCAACCGCACGCGTTTTCCTGCGTCCGGGCACTGGTAACATCTCGATCAACAACCGCACTCTGGAAAACTTCTTCGGCCGCGAAACTGCCCGCATGGTAGTTCGTCAGCCGCTGGAACTGACCGAGACCGTTGAGAAGTTCGACATCTACGTCACCGTTATCGGTGGCGGTGTAAGTGGTCAAGCTGGCGCAATCCGCCACGGTATCACTCGCGCTCTGATGCAGTACGACGAAACCCTGCGTGGCGCTCTGCGCAAAGCTGGCTTCGTGACTCGCGATGCCCGTGAAGTTGAACGTAAGAAAGTCGGTCTGCGTAAAGCGCGTAAGCGTCCGCAGTACTCGAAGCGTTAATTCGCTTTACGTTCCACAAAAACGCCCAGTCTCCTCACGGAGCCGGGCGTTTTTTATTGCCTGCGATTTATGCACAAATTTGTGCGTGACAACTTGCCACATCCGTAGACCCCCTATACTACAAGGCCTGGAGGCTGAGCCCTGGGCAATTACCTTGTCAACCGTGGGGCTTTTCATTACCATTCGGCAAAATTTTTATAAGTAAAGATTCAACACTTAGTAGACGCCTGATTTAACAGGCCAAAAAGCTGATGGGAGAGGACTGAATGAGCAATGACGGCGTGAATGCAGGCCGGCGTCGCTTCTTGGTAGCAGCCACATCCGTGGTGGGTGCTGCAGGAGCGGTGGGGGCTGCGGTCCCGTTCGTGGGGTCATGGTTTCCCAGTGCCAAGGCGAAAGCCGCAGGTGCACCGGTGAAGGTGAATATCAGCAAGATCGAGCCAGGCCAGCAGATGATTGCTGAGTGGCGCGGCCAGCCGGTCTTCATTGTTCGTCGTACCGAGGAAATCCTGGGGAATCTCAAGAAGATCGAAGGCCAGTTATCTGACCCTATGTCTGAGAAGTCCGACCAACCCGCCTACGCCAAAAACGAAGCGCGTTCGATCAAGCCAGAAATTCTGCTGCTGGTCGGTCTTTGTACTCACCTGGGTTGCTCGCCTACCTTCCGCCCGGAAGTTGCTCCGGTCGATCTGGGCAAGGATTGGGTCGGTGGTTATTTCTGCCCTTGCCACGGCTCGCACTACGACCTCGCCGGTCGCGTCTACAAATCCCAACCTGCTCCCCTGAACCTGCCCGTGCCTCCGCATACCTACGAAACTGACGACCTCATTGTCATTGGCCTCGATAAGGAGAACGCGTGATGAGCAAGTTCATGGATTGGGTGGATGCGCGCTTCCCCGCCACAAAAATGTGGGAAGACCATCTCAGCAAATATTACGCACCAAAAAACTTCAACTTCTTCTACTTCTTCGGCTCGCTGGCATTGCTGGTGCTGGTCAACCAGATCGTCACCGGCGTCTGGCTGACGATGAGCTACACGCCGTCGGCAGAAGAAGCGTTCGCCTCCGTCGAATACATCATGCGTGACGTCGAGTACGGCTCGATCCTGCGCCTGCTGCACTCCACCGGCGCCTCGGCGTTCTTTATCGTCGTCTATATGCACATGTTCCGTGGCCTGCTCTACGGCTCGTACCAGAAGCCTCGTGAGCTGGTGTGGGTGTTCGGCATGCTGATCTACCTGGCGCTGATGGCCGAAGCCTTCATGGGTTACCTGCTCCCGTGGGGCCAGATGTCGTACTGGGGCGCCCAGGTGATTATCTCGCTGTTTGGTGCGATCCCGGTGATCGGCAACGACCTGACCCAGTGGATCCGTGGCGACTACCTGATCTCCGGCATCACCCTGAACCGCTTCTTTGCCTTGCACGTGGTGGCCTTGCCGATCGTGATCCTGGGCCTGGTGGTGCTGCACATCCTGGCGCTGCACGAAGTGGGTTCCAACAACCCGGATGGCGTGGACATCAAGAAGCACAAGGACGAGAACGGCATCCCGCTGGATGGCATTCCGTTCCACCCGTACTACACCGTCAAGGATATTGTCGGCGTCGTCGTGTTCCTGTTCGTGTTCTGCTCGATCGTGTTCTTTTTCCCGGAGATGGGTGGTTATTTCCTCGAGAAACCTAACTTCGAACAGGCCAACGCCTTCAAGACACCCGAGCACATTGCCCCGGTCTGGTACTTCACGCCGTTCTACGCGATCTTACGTGCGATCCCCGACAAACTCATGGGCGTGATCGCCATGGGCGCGGCCATCGCGGTGCTGTTCGTGTTGCCTTGGCTCGACCGTAGCCCGGTCAAGTCCATGCGCTACAAAGGCTGGCTGAGCAAGATCTGGCTGTGGGTGTTCTGCATTGCCTTCGTGATCCTGGGCGTGTTGGGCGTATTGGCGCCAACCCCTGAGCGTACGTTGCTGTCGCAGGTCTGCACCTTCCTGTATTTCGCCTACTTCATTCTGATGCCGTTCTACACCCGGCTCGAGAAGACCAAACCGGTACCGGAAAGGGTGACTGGCTGATGAAAAAATTATTCGTTGCATTGATGCTTGCGGCCCTGCCGCTGCTGTCCTTCGCTGCCGAACACGGTGGCCCGGAGCTGGAAAAAGTCGATATCGACGTGTCGGACAAAGCCGCCCTGCAAGACGGCGCGCGGACGTTCGCCAACTACTGCATGGGTTGCCACAGCGCCAAGTTCCAGCGTTATGAGCGGGTTGCCGACGACCTCGGTATCCCTCACGAAGTGATGCTGGAGAAACTGGTGTTCACTGGCGCCAAGATCGGCGACCACATGAACATCGGCATGAAGCCTGCCGACGCCAAGGCCTGGTTCGGTGCTGCACCGCCCGACCTGACCCTGGTAGCACGCGTACGTGGCACCGACTGGCTGTACGGCTACCTGAAATCCTTCTACGAAGACCCTGCGCGCCCGTATGGCGTGAACAACAAAGTCTTCCCGAACGTCGGCATGCCTAACGTTCTGGTCGGCCTGCAGGGTCGCCAAGTGGTAGGATGCAAGCAGGTTCAGGTCGTCGAAGACGGCAAGAAGCAATATGACCCGTTGACCGGTACGCCTTTGACTCACGAAGCGTGCGATCAACTGACCATCGTGCCCAAGACCGGCGCGCTGAACGAAGAGCAGTTCGACGAGAAAGTAAAAAATCTCGTGACCTTCCTGGCCTACTCGGCCAACCCGGTCAAACTGCAGCACCAGCGCATCGGTACTTACGTCTTGCTGTACCTGGCTTTCTTCTTTGTATTCGCCTATCTGCTCAAACGCGAATACTGGAAGGATGTGCATTGATCCAACCGTAAGCAATTGCTGTTAATCTTGCGCGCCCAGCGGCATCTCTGAATACGTAGCGACCTGTTTGAACCGGTTGTTACAGAGATGCTCCCTGGGCGCGCTCGTTTTTGAGCTTTCGATAATTTCAACAAGCGAGGAGGACCGCCATGGGCGTGACCAATCGGTTGGCCTGTTACTCCGACCCCGCCGACCACTATTCCCACCGAGTACGCATCGTGCTCGCAGAGAAGGGTGTCAGCGCCGAGATCATCAGTGTGGAGGCGGGCCGTCAGCCGCCGAAACTGATCGAAGTGAACCCTTACGGCAGCTTGCCCACCCTGGTCGATCGTGACCTGGCGTTGTGGGAGTCGACCGTGGTGATGGAATACCTGGATGAGCGTTACCCGCATCCACCTTTGCTGCCGGTGTACCCGGTGGCACGTGCCAACAGCCGCCTGCTGATCCACCGGATCCAGCGTGACTGGTGCGGTTTGGTGGATGTGATTCTGGATTCGCGCAGCAAAGAGGCGGCCCGTGTTGTGGCGCGCAAGGAATTGCGCGAGAGCCTGACCGGCGTTTCGCCGCTGTTCGCCGACAAGCCTTTTTTCCTCAGCGAGGAACAAAGCTTGGTGGATTGCTGCCTATTACCCATACTCTGGCGCTTGCCGATTCTCGGTATTGAACTGCCGCGGCCAGCCAAGCCGCTGCTTGATTACATGGAGCGCCAGTTTGCGCGTGAGGCTTTCCAGGCGAGTCTGTCTGGTGTCGAACGCGATATGCGCTAAGGCTTAAGGAGCCGTTGATGAACTCCAGTCGACCTTACCTGGTCCGCGCGCTCTATGAGTGGATTGTGGACAACGATTGCACCCCGCACATGCTGGTCAATTCCGAATTTCCTGCGGTTCAGGTACCGCAGGGTTTTGCCAGTGACGGGCAGATTGTCTTGAACGTATCGCCCAGTGCCGTGCGCCACCTGCACATGGACAACGAAGCGGTGAGCTTCGAAGGGCGTTTCGGCGGCGTGCCCCATACGCTGTTCGTGCCGATTGGCGCCATTCTCGGGATCTACGCCCGGGAGAACGGCCAAGGCATGGTGTTTGATCTGGAGTCGCCGTTCGACGGTGACGAATCGATCGAAGGCGATGACGACGGTGATCTGCCACCGGATGCCGAGCCACCGCGTCCAAGCGGCCGGCCGAGCCTGAAAGTGGTGAAGTAAACGGCGGTTGCCCTCGGGCACGCCTGAAAAATGCCTCGGCCTCTGCCGGGGCATTTTTTTTGCGTGCTTGATGTGGATGAAAGTCGTGCCCGGACGGTGATCGTACAACCGCCATGGGCTATGATGCCTGCTCAAGTTCGCCGAGAAAGATGATTCATCATGGAAAACACCAACACCGCCCCTCGTCTTCCCCGCAAGCGCCGCAGCCTTGCCCAGGAATTGGTCACGGTGTTGTCCGAGCAGATCCGCGACGGCGAACTCAAGCGCGGTGACAAGCTGCCCACCGAGTCGGCGATCATGGAAGCCCATGGGGTCAGCCGCACCGTGGTGCGTGAGGCCATCTCGCGCTTGCAGGCGGCAGGTCAGGTGGAGACCCGTCACGGCATCGGCACTTTTGTGCTGGATACGCCAAGCCCGAGCGGCTTCCGTATCGACCCGGCCACGGTGGTCACGTTGCGTGATGTGCTGGCAATCCTCGAATTGCGCATCAGCCTGGAAGTCGAGTCCGCAGGCCTGGCTGCATTGCGCCGCACCGACGAACAACTGGCGACCATGCGCGCCGCCCTCGACGCCCTGAATGAAAGCGCAGCGCATGCCGGCGATGCGGTGGCGTCCGACTTTGCCTTTCACCTGGAAATTGCCCTGTCCACCGGCAATCGCTACTTCACCGACATCATGACCCACCTGGGCACCAGCATCATTCCGCGCACGCGCCTGAATTCCGCGCGCCTGGCCCATGATGACCAGCAGCACTACATGGGGCGCTTGAGTCGTGAGCACGAAGAGATCTACGAGGCGATTGCCCGTAAGGATTCGGATGCGGCGCGGGCGGCGATGCGGTTGCATTTGACCAACAGCCGGGAGCGGCTGCGCCATGCCCATGAAGAGGCAGAATCGCAGCGCAACTGAGGTTCAGTAATTAAGTGTGTGAGCCCCAATTCAAGCTGGGTGGAATACGGTCAACTGTGGGAGCTGGCTTGCCTGAGATGGCGGTGTATCAGCCAGCAACTATTGAGCTGACCCGCCGCCATCGCAGGCAAGCCAGCTCCCACATTTGATCTGCGTTTAAGCAGTAGGCTGATTCGGCTTGTAGTCCTTGAGCAGCAGATACGTACTCCACCCCCACCAATCATCCGTCCAGCGCTTGTCGTTCAAGTCGTTCACTTCCTTGCGCCGCAGCACCTTGTCTCCTTCCATCTTGAACAGCGGCGAGAAGTTGTTCGCCGGGTTTTGCGCGGCGTTCAAATCGGGCACATGCAACGGCGCCTTGAAGTTGGCCGGGGAGGGCGCCACGCCGCTGATAAAGGTTTCGAAGATTTCATCCGCCGATGCCTGCACCGCACGTTTGACCTGCACCCGATTGTCCCCATCGATGGCATCGAAGTAGCGTTTGTCCCCATAGGCATGCCATTGATCCCCGAGGGCGTTGCGCACCTTGAGCCCGAACTTGCTGTCTTCATCGTGCATGAAGCGGCTGATAAGCGAACCCAATTCCCCCGGCGTCACCACGGCCGCCAATTGCTTGCGTGGCACCCGCAAGTGCCCGGCGGAAAACAGGTCGGTCAAAAAGTGATCAGCAAAACTGTTCATCGCATACGCCAGTTCCAGCGCCTGGTCGGTGCCGGTTTGGTGCGCTACGACGGCTTGTTGCAGCGCCGCCGTGTGCCCGGCCAGATACGCTGAGAGTGCCCATTCACCGAAGTGGTCGGCATTGTCCGCTGCCAGTTTCAGGTAGCGCCCCAATGGCACCAGCGCCGAAACCGCACTGCCACCACCGGTGATACGGTTCCACTCCTCGGACAACGTATCACCCAGCGCGTCGTAGGCTTCATGGGCTTGCTTGCCGTCCCTGATCGCTTGGTTGACCGCGTTGATCTCCTTCTGCATCACCGCGAGGATCTTGCGCGCTTCTTCCCGCGACGCCGGCAACACCGCCAGTGAGTTGAACGCGGCCGTAAAGCGCTGCACGCGGTCGGCGGGGGAGTTGCCATCGCTGATCGGCTGACCGGGAATGCCGTAGAAGTCGCCGCCCAGGGCAATCACTTGGCCGTAGGTCAGCGCCAGGCCGTTGGGCAGGTGCAGCTCGACTTGTCGGGCGGGGATGGCCGGGGCGTCCTTGGCGAAACGCAACAGGGTATCGTCACCGATGGCGGTGTGTTCGCCGCCTTCGAAGCGCAGGATCGGTAGGTTTTTTGCAGGTGCTGCGAGTTCAAGACCTGACATGTTAGCTCCTTGCTATGTCGTAGGAATCTTCCGTAATAACTGTATGTATATACAGTTATTGCCAGCATAGAGGATTAATTTCCTACGTCAAGAAGGCAGGCAATACATCGCGCCCTGGACGCACCTCGACGAATTGCAGTTGACGAATCTTTTTATAGTTGTACGATGACGTACGACATCACCAAAACCAACAACAACCTTTCGCCAGAAAGTCTTCGCCCAGGGTGTTCGAATAATGAATCCACAAGAACTGAAGTCCATCCTCTCCCACGGTTTGCTGTCTTTCCCCGTGACCGATTTCAATGCGCAGGGTGACTTCCACCAGGCGGGTTACATCAAGCGCCTGGAATGGCTGGCCCCCTACGGCGCCACGGCCCTTTTCGCTGCCGGCGGCACCGGTGAGTTTTTCTCCCTCGCCGCCAGCGAATATTCCCAAGTGGTGAAAACCGCGGTTGATACCTGCGCCACCAGCGTGCCCATCCTCGCCGGTGTGGGTGGTTCGACCCGCCAGGCCATCGAGTACGCCCAAGAAGCCGAGCGCCTCGGCGCGAAAGGCCTGCTGCTGCTGCCGCACTACCTCACCGAAGCCAGCCAGGACGGGGTTGCCGCCCACGTTGAAGCGGTGTGCAAGTCGGTCAAGATCGGTGTGGTGGTGTACAACCGCAACGTTTGCCGCCTTACCGCGCCACTGCTGGAACGCCTGGCCGAGCGCTGCCCGAACCTGATCGGCTACAAAGACGGCCTGGGTGACATTGAATTGATGGTCTCGATCCGCCGCCGTCTCGGTGATCGTTTCAGCTACCTCGGCGGCCTGCCGACTGCAGAGGTTTACGCCGCTGCTTACAAGGCCCTGGGCGTTCCGGTGTATTCCTCGGCGGTGTTCAACTTCATCCCGAAAACCGCGATGGATTTCTACCACGCCATTGCCCGCGAAGATCACGCCACCGTCGACAAGATCATCGACGACTTCTTCCTGCCGTACCTGGATATCCGCAACCGCAAGGCTGGCTATGCCGTGAGCATCGTCAAGGCGGGTGCAAAAATTGTCGGCTACGACGCAGGCCCGGTGCGCACTCCGCTGACCGACTTGCTGCCGGAAGAATATGAAGCCCTGGCCGCGCTGATCGACAAGCAAGGCGCGCAATAACTTATCTACAAGGCCGCTGAGAAATCAGCGGCCTTTTGCGTCAGGAGAAGATTCGTGTCCCAAGCCCAGCGTTTTGAAAACTACATCAACGGCCAATGGGTGGCCGGTGCCGACTATTGCGTCAACCTCAACCCGTCGGACTTGTCCGATGTGATTGGCGAATATGCCAAGGCCGATGTCGGCCAAGTTAACGCGGCCATCGAGGCGGCACGCGCCGCGTTCCCGGCCTGGTCCACCTCCGGGATTCAGGCGCGCCACGATGCCCTGGATAAAGTCGGCAGCGAAATTCTCGCCCGCCGCGAAGAACTCGGCACCTTGTTGGCCCGGGAAGAGGGCAAGACCCTGCCCGAAGCCATCGGCGAAGTGACCCGCGCCGGTAATATCTTCAAGTTCTTCGCCGGTGAATGCCTGCGCTTGTCCGGTGACTACGTGCCGTCGGTGCGCCCGGGCGTCAACGTTGAAGTGACCCGCGAAGCCCTCGGCGTGGTCGGCCTGATTACCCCGTGGAATTTCCCGATTGCGATCCCTGCGTGGAAAATCGCCCCGGCCCTGGCCTACGGCAACTGCGTAGTAATCAAGCCCGCCGAACTGGTGCCGGGCTGTGCCTGGGCGCTGGCGGAAATCATCTCCCGCGCCGGCTTCCCGGCTGGCGTGTTCAACCTGGTGATGGGCAGCGGCCGCGTGGTCGGCGATGTGCTGGTCAACAGCCCGAAAGTCGATGGCATCAGCTTCACCGGCTCCGTCGGTGTGGGCCGTCAGATCGCCGTCAGCTGCGTGTCGCGCCAGGCCAAGGTGCAGTTGGAAATGGGCGGCAAGAACCCGCAGATCATCCTCGATGATGCCGACCTCAAGCAGGCCGTCGAGCTGTCGGTGCAGAGCGCGTTCTACTCCACCGGCCAGCGTTGCACCGCCTCCAGCCGCCTGATCGTCACCGCCGGTATTCACGACCAGTTCGTTGCGGCGATGGCTGAGCGCATGAAGTCGATCAAGGTCGGCCATGCGTTGCAAAGCGGCACCGACATTGGCCCGGTGGTATCCCAGGCCCAGCTGGATCAGGACTTGAAGTACATCGATATCGGCCAAAGCGAAGGCGCGCGGCTGGTGAGCGGTGGTGGCCTGGTGACCTGCGACACCGAAGGTTACTTCCTGGCGCCAACGCTGTTTGCCGACAGCGAAGCCGCCATGCGTATCAGCCGTGAAGAGATCTTCGGCCCGGTGGCCAACGTGGTGCGCGTGGCGGACTACGAAGCGGCACTGGCCATGGCCAATGACACCGAGTTCGGTTTGTCGGCGGGCATTGCCACTACGTCGCTGAAATACGCCAACCACTTCAAGCGCCACTCCCAGGCCGGGATGGTGATGGTCAACCTGCCGACCGCTGGTGTGGACTATCACGTTCCATTCGGTGGCCGTAAGGGCTCATCCTACGGTTCGCGTGAGCAAGGTCGCTATGCGCAAGAGTTCTACACCGTGGTGAAGACCAGCTACATCGGTTCGTAACACGCAACACCTGTGGGCACCGGTTCCTGTGTGGGAGCTGGCTTGTCGGGTCGCCGCACCGCTGCGATGGCATCACCGTGGTGTACCTGACACTGCGTGGTGCCTGTATCGCAGGCAAGCCAGCTCCCACAGAGAGCGGTCCTCAGTGGCAACAACAAATAATTACCCGCAAAAAAAATAATTAGTGGGAGTACTTCTTTATGCAAGCGACCAAGCCGACCCACGTCCGCTATTTGATATTGCTCATGCTGTTCCTGGTGACCACGATCAACTACGCCGACCGGGCCACCATCGCCATCGCGGGCTCCAGCCTGCAAAAAGACCTCGGCATCGACGCGGTCACCCTCGGTTACATCTTCTCTGCATTCGGTTGGGCCTACGTGGCCGGGCAAATTCCCGGCGGCTGGTTGCTGGACCGGTTCGGCTCGAAAAAAGTCTATGCCCTGAGCATCTTCACCTGGTCACTGTTCACCGTGCTGCAAGGTTATGTCGGTGAGTTCGGCGTCTCCACCGCCGTCGTCGCGCTGTTTATGCTGCGCTTCATGGTGGGCCTGGCCGAAGCGCCTTCGTTTCCCGGAAACGCCCGTATTGTTGCGGCGTGGTTTCCTACGGCCGAGCGCGGCACTGCTTCGGCGATCTTCAACTCGGCGCAATACTTCGCCACGGTGTTGTTTGCACCGCTGATGGGCTGGATCGTCTACAGCTTCGGCTGGCAGCACGTGTTTATCGTGATGGGCGTGATTGGCATCCTGTTCTCGCTGATCTGGCTGAAAGTTATCCACAGTCCGCGCCAGCACCCGCTAATCAACGAAGCCGAGTTCAACCACATTGCCGCCAATGGCGCGATGGTGGATATGGACCATGACAAGGGCAAAGGTAAAAAAACTGACGGTCCGAAGTGGGATTACATCCGCCAGTTGCTGACCAACCGCATGATGCTCGGCGTGTACCTGGGCCAATACTGCATCAACGGCATCACCTACTTCTTCCTGACCTGGTTCCCGGTGTACCTGGTGCAGGACCGTGGCATGACCATCCTCAAGGCCGGTTTCATCGCCTCGTTGCCGGCGATCTGCGGCTTTATCGGCGGTGTGCTCGGCGGGGTGATTTCCGACTACCTGCTGCGCAAAGGCCATTCGCTGACCTTCGCCCGCAAGGCGCCGATCATTGGCGGCCTGCTGATTTCCAGCAGCATCGTGGCCTGCAACTACGTGGATATCGAATGGATGGTCGTAGGCTTCATGGCCCTGGCCTTCTTCGGTAAAGGCGTTGGCGCACTGGGTTGGGCGGTGGTGTCCGACACTTCGCCGAAACAAATCGCCGGCCTCAGTGGCGGGTTGTTCAACACCTTCGGTAACCTCGCGTCGATCACGACGCCGATCGTCATCGGCTACATCATCAGCACCACCGGCTCGTTCAAATGGGCCTTGGTGTTCGTCGGCGCCAACGCGCTGGTGGCGGTGTTCAGCTACCTGGTCATCGTTGGCCCGATCAAGCGCGTTGTGCTCAAAGAGCCGCCCACCAAGGGCCCAGAACTGACCCAACTTACCGAAGCGCACTCCTGAGGGGCGATGTAATGCAGTTGATTGAACATGCCGACTCGCCGCGCTCCATTCGTTTGCACGAGCGCGACAACGTAGTGATCGTGGTGAACGACCAGGGCGTACCGGCCGGGACCGAGTTCCCGGACGGCCTGGTGACGGTGGATTTCATCCCCCAGAGCCACAAGGTGACCCTGGAAGATATCCCCGAGGGCGGTCAGATTATTCGCTATGGCCAGACCATCGGTTACGCCTTGGCGCCGATTCCGCGTGGCAGTTGGGTCCAGGAAGATCAACTGCGCATGCCCACTGCGCCACCGTTGGACAGCTTGCCGCTGTCCACCGAGGTGCCGCAAACCCAGGCGCCGTTGGAGGGCTTTACCTTCGAGGGTTATCGCAACGCCGACGGCACCGTGGGCACGCGCAATATTCTCGGCATCACCACCACGGTGCAGTGCGTCACGGGGGTGCTGGACCATGCGGTCAAGCGCATCAAGGACGAGCTGCTGCCCAAGTACCCCCATGTCGATGACGTGGTGGCGCTGACCCACAGCTACGGCTGCGGCGTGGCCATTACCGCGACAGATGCCTACATCCCGATCCGCACCGTGCGCAACCTGGCGCGCAACCCGAACCTGGGGGGCGAAGCCTTGGTTATCAGCCTGGGCTGCGAGAAATTGCAGGCCGGCCAGGTGATGCACGACAACGACAGCTCGGTGGATTTGAGTGAACCCTGGCTGTATCGATTGCAGGACGCCAGCCACGGCTTTACCGAGATGATCGAGCAGATCATGGAGCTGGCCGAAACGCGCTTGAAGAAGCTCGACCAGCGTCGTCGCGAAACCGTGCCGGCGTCGGAGCTGATCCTGGGCATGCAGTGCGGCGGCAGTGATGCGTTTTCCGGCATCACCGCCAACCCGGCGCTGGGTTTTGCCTCGGACTTGCTGCTGCGGGCCGGGGCGACGGTGATGTTTTCCGAAGTGACGGAAGTCCGCGATGCGATCTATCTGCTGACTTCACGCGCCGAGAGCAAGGAAGTCGCCCAGGAGCTTGTCAGGGAAATGGACTGGTACGATCGTTACCTGGCCAAGGGCGAGGCCGACCGCAGCGCCAACACCACGCCGGGCAACAAGAAGGGCGGGTTGTCGAACATTGTCGAGAAGTCCTTGGGCTCCATCGTCAAGTCCGGCAGCAGCGCGATCAACGGCGTGCTCGGCCCGGGTGAGCGCTTCAAGGGCAAGGGCCTGATCTTTTGCGCCACGCCGGCCAGTGACTTTGTGTGCGGCACCTTGCAGTTGGCGGCGGGGATGAACCTGCATGTATTCACCACCGGGCGTGGTACACCGTATGGGCTGGCGATGGCGCCGGTGGTGAAGGTGTCGACGCGTACGGAATTGGCGCAGCGCTGGCCGGATTTGATCGATATCGATGCCGGCAGGATTGCCACCGGGCGTGCGAGCATTGAGGAGTTGGGGTGGGAGTTGTTCCACTTCTACCTGGATGTGGCCAGTGGCAAGAAGCAGACGTGGGCGGAGCGGCATAAGCTGCATAACGACATCACCCTGTTCAACCCGGCGCCCATTACCTGAGACCGAGTCGCCTGCTTCGCGAGCAAGCCCGCTCCCACATTTGACCGATTTCCACCTTTGGAATGCGGTCAAATGTGGGAGCGGGCTTGCCCGCGAAGGCGTCTTGACAGGCGCCACAGGTCAGCATGGCTTATCATTAGCCACCTAACGACGCTCACCAAGGTTCTCCCCGGCATGCTGGCAATTTTCCTCACCACCCTGTCCATCACCGCGCCGGTGTTTGCCATGCTGTTTCTCGGTGTGCTGCTCAAGCGCATCAACTGGATCAACGACAACTTTATCCACACGGCGTCGTCCCTGGTGTTCAACGTCACCATGCCGGCGCTGCTGTTCCTGGGCATCCTGCATGCCGACCTGCACTCGGCGCTCAAGCCGGGCCTGCTGATCTACTTCGCCGTCGCCACCTTGCTCAGTTTTGCCCTGGCCTGGGGCTGGGCGATCTGGCGTTGCCCGCGTGAAGACCGTGGCATCTACACCCAGGGGGCGTTTCGCGGCAACAACGGCGTGATCGGCCTGGCACTGGCGGCGAGTATGTACGGCGATTACGGCATCTCCCTCGGCGCGATCCTCGCCGCGCTGGTGATCCTGTTCTACAACACCCTGTCGACCATTGTGCTGGCGGTGTACAGCCCGGTGATCAAGTCCGACCCGTGGAGCATCTGCAAAAGCGTGGTGGCCAACCCGTTGATCGTCAGCGTGATCGCCGCCACGCCGTTCGCGGTGTTCCAGATCGGCTTGCCGGGTTGGCTGGAGTCGTCGGGCCGCTACCTGGCCGACATGACCTTGCCGCTGGCGCTGATCTGCATTGGTGGCACTTTGTCGCTGGCGGCGTTGCGCAAAAGCGGCGGCATGGCCTTGAGTGCGAGCCTGGTGAAGATGATCGGTTTGCCCCTGGTGGCGACGCTGGGCGCCTGGCTGCTGGGGTTCCGCGGGCCGGAATTGGGGATTCTGTTCCTGTACTTCGGCGCACCGACGGCGGCGGCGAGTTTTGTGATGGCCAGGGCGGCCGAGGGTAATCATGAGCTGGCGGCGGCGATTATTGTGATTACGACGCTGATGGCGGCGGTGACCACGAATATCGGGATTTTTGTGTTGCAAGCGGGAGGCTGGATCTGAATTTTGTAGCGTTTGTGAGGGCCATTCGCGAGCAAGCCCGCTCCCACAGTTGACCGCATTCTCATGCTGGAACTCGGTCAACTGTGGGAGCGGGCTTGCTCGCGAATGCTATCTGACTGTCACTGCTGATCCGCCTGATACGCCTCAATCACTTCCTGCGCCGCGCGAAACGCATCAATCGCCGCCGGCACGCCCGCGTACACCGCACAATGCAGCAGCGCCTCGCGAATTTCCTCCACGCTACAGCCATTGTTCAACGCGCCACGCACGTGGCCCTTGAGTTCCTGCGGGCACTTGAGTGCAGTGAGGGCGGCGAGGGTAATCAGGCTGCGGGTCTTCAGCGGCAGGCCTTCGCGGTTCCATACGCCGCCCCAGGCGTGCTCGTTGACGAAGTCCTGCAACGGCTGGGTGAACGCGGTGGCATTGCCCAGGGCGCGGTCGACGAACACATCGCCCATGACCTGGCGACGCATCTCAACCCCGGACTTCTTCTGATCGGTCATTGCGATTCCCTCTTGTGTTGGCGGCGCCAGGCTCGCAGCGTGCTGAACAACAGGAAAGCCACCAGCACTGGCAGGACGTAATAGAGCATCAGGTGTTCAAGCTTGGTCGCCAGGGGCATGCCGGTGGTGAACGACATCACATGCAGCCCATACGCCAGGTACAGCCCCAGCAGCACCAGGCCTTCGGCGCGGGTCACGCGGTAGCCGGTGTAGAACACCGGCAGGCACAACGCCAAGGCAGCGAGCATCACCGGCAGGTCGAAGTCCAGGGCATTGGGCGAGACCGACAGCGGCGTCGGCGCCACCAGCGCGGTAAACCCCAGTACGCCGAGCAGGTTGAACAGGTTGCTGCCGATCACGTTGCCCACGGCGATGTCCCGTTCACCGCGCAGGGCGGCGATCAGCGAGGTGGCCAGGCACGGCAGGGAGGTGCCGACGCCGATCAGCGTCAGGCCGATGACGCGTTCCGACAGCCCCAGGTCGCCGGCCACATCCACCGCCGCGCCCAGCAGCAAGTGCCCGGCCAGCACCAGCACCAGGAACCCGCCGAACATCAGCAGCACGCTGCTCAGCCACGGGGCCTGGGCCACGGTGTGGAGCGTGCGCGGGCGGCGGGAATGGCGGGTCTGGTAGTGCAACACGCCGAGGTAGGCGAGCAGGGCCACCAACAGCAGCAAGCCGTCGGCGGGCGTGAGCGCTTCATTGGCGGCCAGGGTAAACACCAGCAGGCCCGCGAGGATCATCACCGGGATATCCAGGCGCACCAGCTGGCGCGAGACGCGCAGCGGAATAATCAGCGCCGACAGGCCCAGGGTCACCAGGATGTTGAAGATGCTGCTGCCGATCACGCTGCCCACGGCGATATCGGTATTGCCGGCCAGGGTCGCTTGCAGGCTGACGGTCATTTGCGGCGCGCTGCTGCCAAAGGCGACGATGGTCAAGCCGATGATAAGCGGCCGCACCTTGAGGCTGGCGGCCAGGCGCACGGCGGCACGCACCAGGATTTCCGCGCCGGTGATCAGCAACAGCAAGCCGCTGACCAGTTCCAGCAGGCTCCAGGGCGAGAGGGCAGTTAATCCGAAAATGGCCAGGGCTCCGTGTTAATTGCTCAGGGCTTGCACGCGTACCCGCGCGGTGCCGCTGCTGAGCATACCCAGTTGCTCGGCCGCCTTGCGTGAAAGATCGATCAAGCGCCCACGGGTATGCGGGCCGCGATCATTGATGCGCACCACCACGGATTTGTCGTTGTTGAGATTGGTCACCTTGACCTGGGTGCCGAACGGCAATTGCCGGTGGGCGGCGGTCAGGGCGTTCTGGTTGAAGGGTTCACCGCTGGCGGTTTTTTTGCCGTGGTGCTTGGCGCCGTAGTAGGAGGCGGTGCCGGTTTCGTCGTAGCCGTTGGGGTTGACGAGGCCGCTGGCGCAGCCGGTCAGCAGGGAAAAAAGAGCCAGGAGGCCGAGTAGACGCTTCATTTCCAGGTTATCCCCCTTTCAAATGTGGGAGCGGGCTTGCTCGCGAATGGACTCACCGCTTATTTAGTGACCTTGCCGAGAACGCGCAGGCGGCTCACACCACCATCCGGGAACACATTCAGGCGGATGTGGGTAATCGGCCCCAGTGCCTTGATCTGCTCGGCGAAGGTGTGTTCAGCGTGCATTTCCAGCTTCTGCGCTGGCAACAGTTCGCGCCAGAACAGCGATTGGGTTTCGATCTGGCTGTCGGTGCCGCCTTTGACGAAGGCGCCCTGGATCGAGCAGGTGTCCGGGTAGTTGCCCTTGAAGTGCAGGGTGTCGACGATGATTTTCTCGATCTCGCCCGGGTGGCCCAGTGCGACGATTACCCAGTCATTGCCCGGCGTACGGCGACGCGCGGTTTCCCAGCCGTCGCCCATGTTGATGCCACGGCCCGGGTTGAGGATGTTGCTCATGCGCCCGAAGTGTTCGTCGGAGCAGGCCAGCGCACGGCCGCCATTGAGGGCCGAGGCCAGGTCGACTTGTTCGTTGTCGCCAATCGACGACCAGTCGCGGAACGGAATGCCGTACACACGCAGACGGGCCACGCCGCCGTCCGGGTAGATGTTGAAGCGCAGGTGGCTGAACGCCTGGTCGTTGCTGATCTCGTGGTAGTGGTGGCTGTTGCCTTGCAGCTCGACGGCCGACAGCACTTCCACCCACTGGGTGTTCTCATCAGGGTCGCCCGAGGCCAGGAAGCAGGCTTCGAGGGAGGCCGACGGCGGGAAGTTGCCGGTGAAGAATGAAGTGTCGATGTCCACGCCTTTGATCGAACCCGGTACGCCCAGGCGGATCACCGCGCTGTCGTAGCCTTCGAAGCGCTTGCGGCGTGATTCCCAGCCGTCCATCCACTTGCCGTTGTCATCGAAAACGCCCTCCTTCCATACGGCCGGGGTCGGCTGGAACAGGCGGTTGGCGTCGGCGAACCAGTCGTCGGTTACCGAAAGGATCTTGGTGCCCAGGCGGGCGTCGGCCAGGTTGACGAACTTCTCGAAAGGTACGGCGTAAGCTTTCATTCTTCTTGTCTGCCTTAGATAGAGTGGCTGGGGATGGTCGTTTAGAGGGTCAGTAGACGGAACAACGCGATCTTGTTGATCTCGGCCAGTGCGCATTTGAACTCGGTGTCCACCGAGTGGTGGATGCGCGTTTCGAACGCGGCCAGGATCTGATGCCGGTTGCTGCCTTTTACCGCCATGATGAAGGGAAACTTGAACTTGGCCTTGTAGGCATCGTTCAGCTCGGTGAAGCGAGAAAACTCTTCGGCCGTGCATTGGTGAATCCCCGCGCCAGCCTGTTCATCCGTGCTGGCTTGGGTCAGTTGGCCCTGGACGGCAGCTTTGCCGGCCAGGTCCGGGTGAGCGTTGATCAGGGCCAGCTGGCTGGCATGATCGGCGCTCAACAGGATGTCGCTCATGCGCTGGTGCAGGGTTTCGATCTCGTCGATCGAAGGGTCCTGGCCCAGGTCGTAGGCCTTTTCGGCCACCCATGGCGAATGTTCGTAGATATCGGCGAAGGCGGCGACGAATTCGTCGCGGCTCAGCGTCGAGGGTTTGAGGGTCTTGAAGGCGGTCATTTGGCAGCTCCCTGGAACGGGTGGGTGTCGTGCCAGTGACGGGCAATGTCGACACGGCGGGTGAACCACACCTGTTCGTGGCCTTTGGCGTATTCGATAAAGCGCTTCAAGGAAGCCAGGCGTGCAGGGCGGCCGATCAGGCGGCAGTGCAGGCCGATGGAGAGCATCTTCGGCGCCTCGGCCCCTTCGGCGTAGAGCACGTCGAACGCATCTTTCAAGTAGTCGAAGAAGTCATCGCCCTTGTTGAAACCCTGCACCTGGGTGAAGCGCATGTCGTTGGTGTCCAGGGTGTAGGGGATCACCAGGTGCGGCTTGCCGGTGGGGTTGTTGGGTTCCCAGTAGGGCAGGTCGTCGTCGTAGGTGTCGCAGTCATAGAGGAAGCCGCCTTCCTCCATCACCAGCCGCCGCGTGTTGGGGCCGGTGCGCCCGGTGTACCAGCCCAGGGGGCGTTCGCCGGTCAGCTCGGTAAGGATGCGGATCGCTTCGAGCATATGCTCGCGTTCCTGGGCCTCGTCCATGTATTGGTAGTCGATCCAGCGGTAGCCGTGGCTGCAGATCTCGTGGCCGGCGTCGACCATGGCGCGGATCACATCGGGGTGGCGCTGGGCGGCCATGGCCACGGCGAAGATGGTCAGCGGGATATCGAATTCTTTGAACAGCTTGAGGATGCGCCACACGCCGGCGCGGCTGCCGTATTCGTACAGCGACTCCATGCTCATGTTGCGTGCGCCTTGCAGCGGTTGGGCCGAGACCATTTCCGAGAGGAAGGCTTCGGACTCTTTGTCACCGTGCAAGATATTGCGCTCGCCACCTTCCTCGTAGTTGAGTACAAACGACAACGCAATGCGTGCCTTGCCCGGCCAGTGGGGGTGAGGAGGGTTACTGCCGTAACCGATCAGGTCGCGTGGGTAGTCAGCGCTCACTGCAGTCTTCCTTCTTGTTCGTGATCATTCATGTGGCGGCCGGGCAGTGAAATGACTGGGTGGCGTCACAGCGATGAGTGATTGTATACAACTTATCGCTCACTTTGTAAGCCTACATTTCTGCATTTTTTCCGCAGGTCTCTGTGTAAAGGGTGTAGCAAGAAACTTGCCTGGTTGGTCAGCTAATGGACAAAAGGTCGTTTAAAAGCAAGGATTACCTGCCGATTGCCTGTTCACCCAATGCGGGCGGGGTGATCGAAAGGTTTGTGATTTTTATTGTGTACAATTTTTTTAAAAAGTGTCTTAATCAGCCATCGCCGGCTTTTTCACTGCCCTGAAAAAGTGCGGTTCTTTCTTCTACTGACTTCGGGAGGCGCGTAGACGCCATGGGACGTTTGACCACACACGTATTGGACGCCGCACACGGTTGCCCCGGCAGCGCGATCAAGGTTGAGCTGTACCGCGTCGAAGGCGCGCAGCTGGAACTGGTGGCCACCACCCTGACCAACAGCGATGGCCGCTGCGACGCACCGCTGCTGCAAGGCGACGACTACCGCAGTGGGGTCTACCAACTGCAATTCAGCGCTGGCGATTATTACCGCGCCCGCGGCGTGCAACTGCCGGAACCGGCTTTTCTGGATGTGGTGGTATTGCGTTTCGGCATCAGCGCCGAACAGGATCACTACCATGTCCCGCTACTGATTTCGCCCTACAGCTACTCCACTTATCGCGGTAGCTAGCGTCACCTCGCTTCACACCCCCAAAGCTCTTCGTTGGTTTTTCGCCCGCCCACACTGCGGGCTTTTTTTCGCCTGCCATTTATGTAGCGCACCGGTTCAGGGTTGGGTGACTAGGCTCGGGTTTTCCTGCCATGAAGACCGCCCATGAGCCTCGATATCCCCGACGTTGCACCGCAATCTTTCGATTTTGACGACCCGGGCACGACCCAGGAACAGCGCCTGGCGGCGATTCGTACGCGGCTGACACGGCGCATCAACAGCGTAAGCCTGCCCAGCCGCACAATTGACGAGTTGTACAGCGCCCATGAACGTTGCACACGCGCCGCCCATGCCCTGCGCACGATGGTGGTGCGCGCACCCCGTGTGCTGTCGCTGATGCGTGGGGCGCTGCGCCAGGCGTTCGGCCTGGACCCCTACAGCTTGCTGTTCAGCGAGCCGCTGCCACCGCGCCCGACCCAGCATCGCAATAGTCTGATGGACCGGACCCTGGCGCTGTTTACCGACCCGTATCCGCCGATCAATCTCCATCACTTCACGGCGCTGAGTATCAAGGGCGATCCCGGCGCGAGGTTGCCCTTTAATGCAGTGCAGGCGCTGGAGCGCGTCGGCAAACTGGAATTGGTGGCTCGGGTTGGCGGTGCGGTGGCCGATTATTGGCAGCAACTGGCCCAGGGCCGCGCATCAACGCGCCAAGAGCGCGCAGTGGAACTGCACAAGGCGGTATTTGCCGACCGGGCTTTCCTGGCGCAGCAGTTGTTCATGTTGTCGGACGCCGGCTACACCTTGGTCAAGCAACTATGGGACGCGCCGACTGTTGCTGCACGCCAGCTGGCCGGCGGCGATTGGGCCACGGTGCACGCAGGTCAGGTGATGTGGCCCCACGCCAGTGCTGGCAGCCTGGCCATTCCCGGTGCGCTGCACATCTATCGTGACAGCACCACGCAGGTGGTCTACCTGCCGGGGTTGCACCGTGAGTTTCATGAGTTCAGCTCCTGGCAGCAGATGCAGGCGCAACTGCCCGAGCGGATCAAGGCGTGGTTGCTGGGGGATTTCTGGCAGTACCTGCCCTTCAACCGGGCCGACCCGGCAACGTTGCCCGCGCTGCAACCCAGCCCGACACTCAGCGGTGACGCCCTGGCGTATAGCCTGCACGGCCTGCTGGCGCAACAATGGGCCAATGAATGGGCGGCGCTGCTGTCGATCAATTACGCGGTTGATGTGCCCCTCGACGCCGAGTTGCCCAGCCGAAGCGCCGCGCGCCTGCTGCGGTTTATCGAAAAGAGTCGGCACCGTGTGGTGGGTACGCTTGCGTGGGGCCCCGCGCTGGATGAGCTATTGGAGTGGGATCGTCTGCGCCGCCAACCCGAGGTTACCCTGGCGAGCCAATGCCCAGACCTGCCGCGCGGCACCCGTGCCCTGCACATCAGGCGTTATGAACACGGGTTGCTGGCACTGCTGGATGCCAAGGACCCCGCGCGCGAAACCGACGCCTATCAGGTTTTTTTGCGGGATCAGGAGCAGCGGCAGGCCAAGGCGCAAGCGGTCAGGCAGTGGACGCTCGATGCCGGTGAACGCCTGTTGCAACGGGCGTTCTGGACCGAACGCCCGGATGGCACACGCAATCGTTCAGCGCTGGTGTTTGCGGCCCAGGTCCAGGCGTTGCGCTGTGAAGCGCAACTGATGCACCAGTTGGGCGTGATCGAGCAGGCCCACCTCGACCGCTTGCTCGAAGTGCTCAACACGCCCTTGGCGGCGGCTCGACAAAGCAGTGACACCTGTGTCTTGCGCGTCTCCATCGGCGGCAGTTCGCCTATCCGCTACACCTTGACGGGGTTGTTGGTCGTCACCACCACCGGTGCCCAGGGGGCGCCGGCCCAGCTTCAGCCGGTGGTGTTGGTGGTGAGCGGCAGCCAGGGTGGCCTGGCGGTGTCTGAGTGTCTCGACGGCTTGTCCCAAAGCTTGCGGGCCAGCCTGGCCGGGCCTGATGACTCGACGTTGTGGCGCTGCGTCAAGCGTGATGAGCGCAGCGCTGCCCGTATGGCAACGTCGCTCAAGCTGGAGGTGGACTACACCATCGCCCCCCACGATGTGCTGCGTGACGATTTCAAGGCGCTGATCGACACCCATCGGCAGTTGGATAAGCGCCTGGCTGACAATGCTCGATTGTTCAGTGAAATCAGCGATCCGGGATTGGCGCGACGGGTCCTGGCCCAGGAACTGTTTGAGCACCTGCAAGTTCCGGACAACCCGCTGCGAAACGCGGCCTTGGCCAATGTCGAACTGCTGCGGCTGGCGGCGAGGCATGCCAAGACCCAGCCAGCCTGGCTCGCTACGGCTTCGGCGGCGGTTAAAAAAAACCATAGGCACCTGCAGCGCCGCTACCTGGGCAGCGCCATGGCGTTGGAGGGCCGCCTGTGGCAAGTCCTGCCGCCACTGGAGACGTTTGCTCGCCAGCGTCTGACGGCCCAATTGACGGCGGACGGGTTCTTCCCGGGGGTGGATATCGACCAGCCATTGCTGGATATGCCCGACGATGTCGGTTCCCAGTTCTGCGGCTGGGCAAGCACTTGCGCGCCGGGTGACCGTCATATCAAAAAGACCGTCAGCCCGCAGCGCAGCACCTTCAGCCTGCTGGAGCTGGCGCTGCACAATCTCGACCCCCAGGCGCCCTGGACCGAGTGGCGGCTGAACCGTGCGCGGTATTTGCAACCGGCGTGGCAAATGCGCCTGACGCCGCGCTACCTGATGAAGACCCTGGCATCCCTGGACATTGCCGGTCACTACCAACAGCTGATCCGCCAAGTGTTTTATCCGGCGCGGTCCTCCACGGGATTGCCACGGCCGCTGATTGATCGTGCGGCGCAACAGCTCGCCCGAGTGCAGCTGTTTTCGGCTACGCAGCAAGGGCTTTCGCTGCCGGCCCAGCAGCTGTTTACCCGCGCCATGGCGCCACGGGCGGCAACCGGCGTGCCCGCGCCGACCCTGAGTTTTGTGCGTTTGCGCGGGCATACCCTGGCCCATGATCGGCACATAACCGGCCTGTTGGTGATCGTCGACAAGCGCTCGCCACTCTGCCTGGTGTACTGGCCGAGCGCAGTGCATTTCCCGGTGTTGAGCGAGTACGCGGATTGGCAATTGGCCAGGGCTGCATTGAATCGCCAGGGGGCCAGCCCTGACAACCTCCGGACGCTCGCCAGCCTGGTGGCCCCGGGTTGGGAGGCCGAAGCATTGGCTGGCTATCCGGGGTATCGTCCTGCGCCGGCCATCAGCGTGGCGCCGCTGGTCAAAATTATCCCCACGCGCTTGTTCGGGCACGCGGTTCTTGGGCTGTACGAGCAGATCAGCCGGTTCGTCCGCTCGTTCAATATCAAGCACCGCGTAGCGGCGGCTGCCACTGAGGCAATCGAGGTGCAGATCCGCGAACAGATCGACGCCGAACCTACGGCTTGGCTGGATATTGTCAGTACCTGCCACTGTGATGCCCTGGCGGTGCTGGCCCACGGGCGCATGCTGGAGATCCAGCGCCGCGTGCACGCCCGCGCCAACACGGGCGCGGCCCTGGCGCAGTACCGCGAACAGCGCCTTGGCGAGCAGTGGGAGGCCACCGTACGTGGGCTTTTGTCCTTCGTGCCTGTGCTAGGGGTAGGCATCAGCCTGTATGAAATGCTGCTCGCCGCGAGGCGTTTCCATCTCAGTGGCCGGCCAGAGGACGCGGTCGATGTGGCGTTTATCACCCTGATGGCGTTTTTTGATGTGCTGACTTCATTCGTGCCAACCGCCAAATTGGCCAGGCCTGGAGCGGCACTGGGCCGGGGTGCGATGCGTTCGGCGCTGCGCCAGCTGCACCGCCGCCAGGCCTGGATGGCAAATACCCTGGCCACGCCGCAGGCGGCTGCGCACACCCTGGGCGTGCTGGAGCGGTTCAAGAAGCCGTTCTCCAGCGAGGGCGCACTTGCATTGCGCGGCGCGGGGGAGAAGGGCATCTACGTGAAAAACGGCGAGCAGTTCCTGGTGGATGGCGAATATGGCTACCCGCTATATCGACGCCGAGATGAAACGGGGCTACGGATCAAAAGCCCGGGCGACCAAGCCGAAGGGGAGTTGGTGCTGTATATCCGCGAGGAGCGGGAGTGGTTGCTGGGGGCTGATGCCCCGCCGTCGCCGCAACCGGGACCCAGTTCAGGGTTGTGGCAGCCGTTCAGGGCGCAGCGCACCACGGTCTGGCAAGCGCCTTCGCGGGTAGCGCTGGATCGGGCCATGCGCCAGACCCAGGTTCAGCCCCAGTCGTTTCAGGCCTGGGCTGTGGCGCGGGAGCTGACATTGACGGACTTGTTGCCCGCACGCGGGATCTTCCAGGTGACTGTCGCCCCTCCGGCGCGCAACTACAGGGTGCTGCACTACAACGGTCGTTACTACCGGGTGCTCCCGGAGGGTGGCAATCTTTCGTTCAGGGACCTGGTGTTCATCACCCGCGATCAGCCCCTGGCGCACGCGGCGGCCGTGGATGTCCGCTATTGGCTGGAAGCGGGCTTGTTCGATCAACCCATACCGGCGACCGTTTCGGCCAATGGTCAGTGGACGTTTCACCGCCCGCTGTTCAGCGAACCGTTGCACCTGGCCCTGGCTCGGGCATTTCCCGGCATGTTGGCGAGCAGTCGTGGATTTTTGATCGAGCGGCTGCTGGAGTTGTCCGACCCGCACCCGCGTCTCACCGCGACCCACCTGCTCGACCTCAAGGCCACGCTGGATAAGTGGCTGGCGCCCAATGCCGTGGGGCAGACCGACGACATGCTCAAGCTATTGCGTCCCCTCGACAGCACCACGCGTACTACCGTCTATCTGGGGGATGCGGCCTCGACACCCGGGTTCGAGCGTGCGGACTTCCGCTTGCGTCAGCCGCTGCACCGCTCTTTGCAACTGCCCACCCAGACCAACCTGATCGAGCGGTCGCAGATCATGCAAAAGGCTGTTCGAGAGGTGTTGGAGCAGCAGGGGTTTATCGTACGTGCCCTGGACAAGAAACCAGGAGCGAAGGCGACGCTGGATTACAGTTGCACCCATCCACATTCCAGCAACCGGTACTACGTGCTGACGCGCTGGGCCAACACCTCCAGCGTCAAGTTGCATGCCGCTCACGCCATGCAACTGACTGACGAGTGGTTTAACCGGCGCAGCGTGCTGGCGCACTATGCCAAGGCGTTTGCACCGCTGAAAAAGGCCATGGACGAAGGGCGCCTGGTGCGGATCATTGCCGGTATCCAATGGACCGCCACCGAACCGCCCACCCTGTATTTTGTCCGGTTCGGCAGCCTCAAGCCCGGAGCAGTGCCGCCACACCGGCAGTCCCAAAAAAGGCCGCACTCACCCGATTGAACCAGCCCTGGCCGCTGCCGCTGCGCAGGTAACGCGCGGCGCCATGGGCACTGAGGCCGTAGAACAACTTGCACAGCAGGTCGAGCACGGTCCAGGTGGCGATCATGATGAGCAATTGTGGGAGGAATGCTTGCTGGCTATTGAGAAATTGCGGCAGGAAAGCGGCGAAAAACAGAATGTCCTTGGGGTTGCTGGCACCCAGCACAAACGCCCGGCCAAACAGCGCCCGAAAGCGTGGGACCGGCGCGCTGTACGGTACTTCTGCCGCTTTTGCCGGCTGCCGGGATTGCTGCCAGCTCTGCCAGGCGAGGTAAAACAGGTACGCCGCGCCTGCAATCTTCAAGGCACTGAACAGTTGTTCGGACGCCAGCAACAGCGCGCCCAGGCCCAGGGCCGAGGCGCTCAACAGGCAGATCGAGGCAAACACCCCACCGAGAAACGCTGGATACGAGCGGCGCAGGCCGTAGTTGAGGCTGTTGCTTATCATCAGCAGCGACAACGGGCCAGGGATCAGGATCACGATCAGTGCAGCGCCGCTAAACAATAGCCAGGTTTCCAGGTTCATCATGTGCTCCGTTTTTATAGAAATATGAATTTGGCGATAAAGATCGCGCACAGCACCCACAAGCTCAGCGAAATCTCGCGGTACTTGCCGGTGCCCGCCTTGAGCGCCACGTACGTGATAAAGCCCAAGGCGATACCGTCGGCCACCGAGAAGGTCAGCGGCATCATGATCGCCGTGACAATCGCCGGAATGCTGTCGGTGGCCTCGTCCCAGTTGATGTGAGCCATGCTTGCCATCATCAGCATCGCCACGTAGATCAGCGCGCCAGCGGTGGCATACGCCGGGATCATGCCGGCCAGCGGTGCAAAAAACATCGCGGCCACAAACAGCACGCCCACAGTCACGGCCGTCAGCCCGGTACGACCGCCAGCGGCAACACCGGCGGCACTTTCCACGTAGCTGGTGACTGGCGGCACACCGACCATCGCGCCGAAGACGCTGGAAGCGCTGTCGGCTTTCAACGCGCGGGACAGGTTATCGATCTTGCCATCGGCATTGACCAGGCCGGCCCGTTGCGCGACGCCCATCAGTGTACCTGCGGTATCGAACATGTGTACAAAAAGAAAGGCAAATACCACGCTAATCATGCTGACATTGAATACACCTTTCACGTCCATGGCCATCCAGGTCGGCGCCAGGCTCGGTGGTGTGGAGATCATGCCGTTGTAGTGCACCAGGCCCAGACCCCAGCCGGCCAGGGTTACGGCGATGATGCTGATGAGGATCGCGCCGAATACGCGGTGGTAGCTGAGGATGGCAATCAGCAGGAAGCACACCGCCGCCAGCAGTGGTGCGGGTTCATGCAGCGAGCCGAGCTTGATTAACGTAGCCGGGCTATCGACGATGATCCCCGCGGTTTTTAAGCCGATCACCCCGAGAAACAGGCCGACACCCGCGCCCATGGCATGGCGCAGGCTCACCGGAATGCTGTTGAGCAGCCATTCGCGCACCCGCGACAGGGTCAGGCCCATGAACAGCACGCCTGAGATAAACACCGCACCCAGCGCGGTTTCCCAGGTGTAGCCCATGGTGCCGACCACGGTGTAGGTAAAAAACGCATTCAGGCCCATGCCCGGCGCCAGGCCCACCGGCCAGTTGGCGTACAGGCCCATCAGCAGGCAACCGAGCGCGGCGGCGATGCAGGTGGCGACAAACGCCGCGCCGTGGTCGATGCCGGCGTCGGCCATGATGTTGGGGTTGACGAAGATGATGTAGGCCATGGTGATAAAGGTGGTGAGGCCGGCGATCAACTCGGTCCTCACTGTGGTGCCATGCAAGCGCAGTTTGAACAGGCGTTCCAGCCAGCTGTTGCTGGGCGGGGAGAGGTCCAGCGTCGGGGCTTCAGATTTGCGGCTATCCACAGCAAGTACTCCTCAAGAGTTTTATTGTTATTTCCAGCGCCGGTCACAGATGTGGGCAACAGCGCTTTGAGGTACTGGCGGGTTTTGTTGACCGATAGGTCAGGAACTCGCACGAGGCGAATTATGCTTTTGTATACAAAGAAAGCAAATAATGTTTTCGAATGATCGGGTGGCAGGCGATAGAAGGCTAATTCACTGCACTCAGTGCCTGATTCACCGCCAGCCATCCGGCGACAGCTGCTTCGCCGGCGTCACTGAACGCGCGCTGCAACAGTTTGACCTGCTCACGTCGCAACGACTGTTCAAAACGCTGGCCTTCCTCACTCAACTCCAGCAGGCGTTTGCGCTTGTCAGTCTCGGACGCAACGCTGTTCACCAGGTGCATTTCCTGCAATTGGCGCAGCGGCATATTCAGCGCCTGCTTGCTCACGCCGAGCAGTTCCAGCAGCTCTTTCACGCTCAAGGCCGGATAACGGGCGATAAAAAACACGATGCGCTGGTGCACGCGGCTCAAGCCTCGGCGTTCGAGCATCTCGTCGGCTTTGGCGGTGAAGGCCTGGTAGCCGAAGAAAAACGCTTGCATGGCTTCTTGCTGGGCGGCTGGGTTTTTAAGGTCAAGCATATTGACGTATCCATCGAAGCTGTCGTAATTTCGGTCAACCAGTTTGACGTATTTCCCACAGTCTTCGCTAGCGGTGAACCCATGGCCTTCTCTGAACGTGTTACGCGCCTCAAAAGCTCCCTGATCCGGGAAATCCTCGCGGCGGCCCAGCGCCCGGAAGTGATGTCGTTCGCCGGTGGCCTGCCGGCCGAAGCCAAGTTGCCGGCGTTGAGCTGGGACGACATGCCACTCAACATCGGCCAATACGGCATGAGCGAAGGCGAACCGCAGTTGCGTGAATTGCTCGCCGCCGAAGCCGGCGCCCTGGGCATACCGTGCCAGGCCAGCCAGGTGCTGGTGGTCAGCGGTTCGCAGCAAACCCTGGACCTGGCGGCCAAGCTGTATATCGACAAAGGCACGCAGATCCTGCTGGAAGGCCCGACCTACCTGGCCGCGTTGCAGATCTTCCAACTGTTCGGCGCCGACTGCCTGACCGTGCCGCTGGAGGCCGATGGCCCCGACCTGGCCGCACTGCGCGCCAACCTGCAACGCCATCGCCCGGCGTTCATCTACCTGATCCCGACCTTCCAGAACCCCTCGGCCGTACGCTACAGCGAGGCCAAGCGCGAAGCCGTCGCCGCATTGCTCGACGAGTTCGGCGTGACCTTGATCGAAGACGAACCCTACCGCGAGCTGACCTTTGACGGCGGCAGTGCCAAACCCATCGTCGGGCGGTTGAAGAAAGCCAGCTGGATCTACACCGGCACGGTCTCCAAGACCTTGTTGCCGGGACTGCGCGTCGGCTACCTGATCGCCAGTCCGGACCTGTTCCCGCACCTGCTCAAGCTCAAGCAGTCGGCGGATTTACACACCAACCGCGTCGGCCAATGGCAGGCCATGCAGTGGATCGGCACGGAAAAATACCAGCAGCATCTGGGGGAGCTGCGCAGCTTTTACCGCGAACGCCGCGACGCGTTCCAGGCCGCACTGGCGCAGCACTTCGCCGACCTGGCCGACTGGCAAGTGCCCCAAGGCGGATTATTCTTCTGGCTGACCTTGAAACAGCCGCTCGACACCCGCACTTTATTGGCGCAAGCGCTGGAGCAGGACGTCGCGTTCATGCCCGGTGAACCGTTCTTTGCCGAGCCGGACCAACACTTGGGCTCGTTGCGCCTCAATTTCAGTCATATCGACCCGGCCCGCCTGGACGAAGGTCTCAAGCGCCTGGCCGCGGTGGTCCGTCAAGCACAGCACGCGCAAGCGGCATAAGGGGAGCCCCATGTACAAGGTTTATGGCGATTACAAGTCGGGCAACTGCTACAAGATCAAATTGATGCTCAACCTGCTGGGCATTCCCTACCAGTGGATCGATGTGGACATCCTCAAGGGTGACACCCAGACCGCCGAGTTCCTGGCCAAGAACCCCAACGGCAAGATCCCGGTACTGGAACTGGAAGACGGCACTTGCCTGTGGGAATCCAACGCGATCCTCAACTTCCTCGCCGATGGCAGCGAGTTTTTGCCGACTGAGCCACGCCTGCGCACCCAGGTGTTGCAGTGGCAATTCTTCGAGCAATACAGCCACGAGCCGTACATCGCGGTGGCGCGGTTTATCCAGTTCTACCTGAACATGCCGGAAGATCGCCTGGAGGAATACAACACCTGCCATAAGCGCGGCTACAAAGCGCTGAAGGTGATGGAGCGGCAGTTGCAGGCCACGCCGTACCTGGTGGGCGAGCAGTACTCGATTGCGGATATTGCGTTGTATGCCTATACGCATGTGGCGCATGAGGGTGGGTTTGACTTGGCGCCGTATCCAGCGGTGCAGGCGTGGTTGGAACGGGTTGCCAGCCATCCCAAGCATGTGCCGATGCTGGGCTGATTCACTCGGTCAAAATGTGGGAGCGGGCTTGCTCCCACATTCAGCTCTGCGGTGTGTCAGGTAATGCTTCATTGAGCAGGTCGAAACAGCGCTGTGCTGCCGGGCTCAAACTCATCCCGCTCCGGGTAATCAAACCGATCTCCCGATTCACCCCAGGGTGATCGATAGTGATCCGCTGCAACCCCTCCAAACTGTCCGCCGCCGACTCCGGCAGCACGCTGATCCCCAACCCCTGGCGCACCAGCGCCAACACCGTCGACATGTAGTTGGCCTCCATCCCGGCGTTCAGCGTCAACCGTGTCTCATCGAACAGCGCATCCACCTGCTCGCGCACACTGCTGTCGCGGCCGGTGAGGATGATCGGCTGATCCGCCAGTTGTTCGAGGCTCAACTGGCGATGACGGGTGAGGGGATGATCCACGGGCACAAACGCACACAGCCGGTCATTGAGCACCGGGACAAACGCCAGGCCATGGCTGAGCCGCGCGCGCACGCCAATGCCGAAATCCACTTCACCGGAACGTACATGGGCATGAATGCGGTGGGCCACCAGGTCATGCAGGCGCACTTCGATCCCGGCAAAGCGCTCGCGAAACCGGCGCAACGCCGGGGGCAGGGCGCCGGCGCACACCGAGGGCAGGGCGGCGATGGTGACGACGCCGCGGCGCAGGGCGGCGAGGTCGCGGGAGCCGGTGACGATGTTGTCCAGGTCCAGCAGCAGTTTTTCCATCGGTCCGCGCGCGTCCTGGCCGGCGGCGGTGATGCTGACGTGGCGCGGGCTGCGGTCGAGCAGGGCGACGCCAAGCCAGTCTTCCAGCTGTTGCACCTGCACGGTCAGCGCCGAGGGCGACAGGTGCAACTCGTTGGCGGCCTTGGTGAAACTGCCCGTGCGGGCGACGGCAAGAAAGGCTTGGATGTGCTGGATGCTATTTTTCATAAGAGCAGCTTCATTTTGTTTTTCCGAACGCTAGCGGCTGAATATTCCAATTTACAAAGACTAACCCGCTTCCAATACTCCAGGGAAAACAATAACCGGCCACCAAGGCCGCTCTGGAGTAACCCATGCTCGCTACCCTGGGTGTCATCACCATCCTGTGCCTGCTCGCTGCCGTCATGAGCAAACGCCTCTCGCCACTGGTGGCCCTGATCGCCTTGCCGATCATCGCCGCGCTGCTCGGCGGTTTTGGCCTGCAAACCAGTGCCT
Source organism: Pseudomonas sp. 18.1.10 (assembly GCF_024655625.1). NCBI lineage: Bacteria > Pseudomonadati > Pseudomonadota > Gammaproteobacteria > Pseudomonadales > Pseudomonadaceae > Pseudomonas > Pseudomonas sp. 18.1.10. Next base: position 17,386 of record NZ_JANLGL010000021.1, on the reverse strand, counting down.
TCATCATTACCGGTATCAAGAACGTCGCCCCCGTGGTGGGCATGTTTGTGTTTGCGATCCTGTTTTTCGGGATCATGACCGATGCCGGCATGCTCGACCCGATCATCGACCGCATCCTGCGCACGGTCGGCACGCGTCCTACACGTATTGTGGTGGGCACGGCGACCCTGGCGCTGCTGGTGCATCTGGATGGCTCCGGTGCCGTGACCTTTCTGGTGACGGTGCCGGCGATGCTGCCGTTGTATACGCGGCTGGGCATCGACAAACGCATCCTTGCCTGCGTCTGCGCGATGGCGGCGGGGGTCAACTTCCTGCCGTGGACCGGTCCGGTACTGCGTTCGTCCGCTGCCCTGCATGTGCCGGTGGCGGACCTGTTCCAGCCGCTGATCCCGGTGCAGATCGTCGGCCTGATCTTTGTGTTCGCCTGTGCCTGGTGGCTCGGCCGCCGCGAAGAAAAACGCCTGGGCCTGGGCGCCGGTTCCACGGTGGATGCCATGCCGCAACGGGTGCTCAGCGACGATGACATCAAGCTGCGTCGCCCACGGCTGTTCTGGATCAACCTGCTGCTGACGGTGCTGGTAATGGTGGTGATGATTGCCGGCTGGGTCGATCCGGTGGTGATGTTCATGCTCGGCACCGTGGTGGCGCTGTGCATCAACTACCCCAACGTCGACGCCCAGCGCGCCCGTATCGATGCACATGCCAAGACCGCCCTGACCATGGCCAGCATCCTGCTCGCCGCCGGCGTGTTCACCGGCATCATGCAAGGCACCGGCATGCTCAAGGCGATTGCCGAAGTGGCGGTGGCGCAGATCCCGGCCGGCCACGGCAAGCTGATCCCGGCGGTGGTGGGCTTTATTTCCATGCCGCTGAGCATGCTGTTTGATCCCGACTCCTACTATTTCGGCGTGATGCCGGTGATCGCCGAAGTCGGCAAGGCCCTGGGCGTGGACCCGCTGCAAGTGGCCCAGGCCTCGCTGCTCGGCGTGCACACCACCGGTTTCCCGGTCAGCCCGCTGACCCCCGCGACCTTCCTGTTGGTGGGCCTGTGCAAGATCGAATTGGCCGATCACCAGCGCTTCACCATCCCTTTTCTGTTTGCCGCGTCGGTGTTGATGACCCTGACCGCGTTGCTCCTGGGAGTGATTTGAGATGAAAACCTTGCGCATCGGATCTGGCGCCGGTTATTCCGGCGACCGTATCGAACCTGCCGTCGAATTGGCCGAGCATGGCGAGCTGGATTACCTGGTGTTCGAATGCCTGGCTGAACGCACCATCGCGCTCGCGCAACAGGCGCGGATCACTGATCCCGCGGGCGGTTACGACCCGCTGTTGAGTGAGCGCATGCGCCGCGTGCTGCCATTTGTGGGCGCAGCGACTGGGCGTCGTCTGCGGGTGATTACCAATATGGGCGCGGCCAACCCCGTGTCGGCGGCGGTTGAAGTGCGGCGTATTGCCGGCGAACTGGGCCTGGATCTCAAGGTGGTCGCCGTTGTTGGCGATGATGTGCTGGACGTATTGCACGCTGATTTTCTGCTGGATAACGGCCAGACCGTCGGCTCCCTGGGTGAACGGCTGATCTCGGCGAACGCCTACCTGGGGGTCGAGGGCATCCTGGAGGCACTTCGCGCCGACGCCGATGTGGTCATCACCGGGCGGGTGGCCGACCCTTCGTTGTTCCTCGCGCCGCAGATGTTTGAGTTCGGCTGGGCGGCGGACGACTGGCAGCGCCTGGGGCGCGGCACGTTGGTCGGGCATTTGCTGGAATGTGCCGGGCAAGTCAGTGGCGGTTATTTCGCAGATCCCGGCTTCAAGGACGTGGAAGATCTGGCACGCCTGGGCTTCCCCTTGGCCGAAATCGATGCCGACGGTGAAGCCTTGATCTCTAAGGTCGCCGGTTCGGGCGGGCGGGTCAGCCGCGCTACCTGCACTGAGCAATTGATCTACGAAGTGCATGACCCGGCGGCGTACCTCACGCCGGATGTCACGGCGGACTTTTCCCAGGTGGGGTTTGTGGAAGAGTCGGTTGATCGCGTGCGCGCCCAAGGCGCGGGCGGTCGCGCCCGGCCCGAGCGGTTGAAAGTGAGTGTCGGCTATCTGGACGGTTGGATTGGCGAAGGGCAAATGTCCTACGGCGGGCCGGGGGCTGTCGCACGGGCAGAGCTGGCGCGGGCTGTCGTCCTCAAGCGCCTGGAGTTGATGGGCGTGAAGATGCAGGACGTGCGCGCCGAACTGATCGGCATGGACGCGCTCCATGGCCCGCGCAGCAGCGTCGAGCCCTGGGAAGTGCGCCTGCGTGTGGCGGCTCGCTGTGAGGATCGCCTTGAGGCGGTGCGGGTCGGCAATGAAGTGGAAACCCTCTACACCAACGGCCCGTCCGGCGGCGGCGGGGCTAGCAAGAGTGTGCGGCAGGTGGTGGCGGTGGCGTCGTTGCTGCTGCCGCGAAGTGCGGTCAACCCGAGGATCGAAGCATGAAGTTGCACACGCTGGCCCATTCCCGCACCGGGGATAAGGGCGATACGTCGAACATTTCGATCATTGCCTATCGTGCGGAGGATTACCCGTTGCTGTGTGAGCAACTGACGGCCGAACGCGTGGCCGAATTCTTTGCTGGGTTGCTGCAGCCGGGGGCGGCGCCGGTGCGGCGCTACGCGTTGCCCAATGTGCAGGCGCTGAACTTTGTGCTGCCGGGGATCTTGCGTGGTGGTGTCACGCGTTCGCTGGCGCTGGATGCGCACGGCAAGTGCCTGGGTTCGGCACTACTCGATCTTGATTTGGCAATCCATCCTTAACAACACTGCAGGCAAATGTGGGAGCTGGCTCCCACAGGGGAGGTCCGTGCCTGTCAGATCGCAGCAAACCGCTTGTCCAGGTAATCAATAATCACCTTGGAGTCATACATCCAGGTGACCTGGCCATTTTCTTCAATGCGCAGGCACGGCACCTTGATCTTGCCGCCTTGCTCCAGCAGGGTCTGGCGATCCTGCTCGTTGTTCTTCGCGTCCTTCAACGCCACCGGCACATTCAGGCGGTGCAGGGTGCGACGGGTCTTCACGCAGAACGGGCAGGCGTGGAACTGATACAGCGTCAGCGCCTTGGCCGCGGCGTTGACCTGAGCCTGCTGCTCGGCCGAACGCTGCTTTTTGCGTGGGCGGGTCAGGAAGTCGCCCGCGATGATGACGTGGCCGAGGCCCACTCGAAGTGCTTTGACAAACATGGCTGAAACCTCTTGCCCATGAAGAAGGGGCCGCAGCTTACCTGATTTCTGCAGGCGAAAAAAAACCGGCGATGAACGCCGGTTTTTCTTACGCAGCCTATTACTTGATGAGGCTGAGGAATTCGCTGCGGGTTGCCGCGTTTTCGCGGAACTCACCCAGCATCACCGAGGTAATCATCGACGAATTCTGTTTCTCCACACCGCGCATCATCATGCACATGTGCTTGGCCTCGATCACCACGGCCACGCCGAGGGCGCCGGTCACCTGCATCACGGCGTCGGCGATCTGGCGGCTGAGGTTTTCCTGGATCTGCAGGCGGCGCGCGTACATATCGACAATCCGCGCGACCTTAGACAGGCCCAGCACTTTGCCGCTTGGGATATACGCGACGTGGGCCTTGCCGATAAACGGCAGCAGGTGGTGTTCGCACAACGAGTACAACTCGATGTCCTTGACCAGCACCATTTCGCTGTTGTCGGAGCTGAACAAGGCACCGTTGGTGACTTCTTCCAGGGTCTGCTCATAACCGCGGCAGAGGTACTGCATCGCCTTGGCGGCACGCTTTGGCGTGTCCAGCAGACCCTCGCGGGAAACGTCCTCGCCGAGTTGGCCGAGGATCGCGGTGTAATTCTGTTCCAATGTCACAGGGCTGTTTCCGTATGGGTTTCAGAACGGTACGGTGTATGCCTGTACCAATGTGAAGCGGTGTTTCAGCGCGGATAACGCATCGGGCGCTGATGATTGGCGCATATAGTAGCGTACGTACGCGGACAGTTGTATTCCTGGGCGATGCCGATGTTGGAGTCGGCCTTCATTGAGGAGGACTTGATGACACCACTCGAGCGGGGCATTTCTGAGCGCGCGTTGATCTTTGCCAAGGCCAATCGGACCCGAGTCGCCCGGGAATTGGCCTGCCTGAATCGCTATCCGGCTGACCAGTATCCTGTGTCGGTGTTTATGGCCGGCTCCCCTGGGGCGGGAAAGACAGAGGTTTCGAAGTCTTTTATTCGTCTGATGGAAACCAATGGGTCAACGGCTCTGCGGATCGATCCTGACGATTTCAGGGAGTATTTTCCTGAGTATTCAGGTGGAAACTCGAGTCTTTTTCAACGAGGTGTAACCGTTTTCGTTGAGCGGACCATTGACCTCGTTTATCAGCAACGCCAGTCGTTTCTGCTGGACGGGACGCTTGCGAACCTTGATGTGGCGCGAAAGAATATTCAACGTGCGCTCGACAAGAAAAACCGCTCGGTGCAAATCATCTATGTGTATCAGCGGCCGGAGCTGGCATGGGAGTTTGTGTTGGCTCGTGAAGCAGTCGAAGGTCGGAATATTCCGTGCAAGGAGTTCACTCGTCAGTTCTATTCAGCCAAGGCAACGGTTTGTCAGCTAAAGCGTGAGTTTCAGGATCGCCTTCACGTCGATGTGCTTATCAAAGACACGGACGGTGGTGATGCAGACGTTGGCATCGACCTTTCAGCCGATGAAATTGACGATCTGGTCAGGCAGCCCTACCATCCAGACCAACTTGAGCACATTTTGACCGGAGCAGCCTTATGAAAGGCGACATCACGGAATCGGAAGAAAAATATCCATCAACGACAATGTCGGATTTTTTCCGGCATTGCTCGGTAGAAGAGAAGCGGGCGGTGTATCGCAGTGCAGCCAATACCGCAATCACGATGCAAAAAGCCGTGATTTCCTTAGCCAAAGAAAAGCAGTCCCAAGCGTTTAATGGCAACTAAACAGTCAGCGCATTAAACGAAAAAGCCCAGCCCAAGTGCTGGGCTTTTTCATGGTTACTCGTCACGCCCCTCCATCATGGTGCGCTTGAGCATCACATACACCGCTCCCGCGCCGCCGTGGCGGGCCTGGCAGGAGGTAAAGCCGAGCACTTGTGCATGCTGGCGCAGCCAGGTGTTGACGTGGCTTTTGATCATCGGGCGCTTGCCGTCCAGCCGCACGGCCTTGCCGTGGGTGACGCGCACGCAGCGGATTTCGAATTTGGTCGCTTCGGCGAGGAAGGCCCACAGGGTTTCGCGGGCTTTTTCCACGGTCATGCCGTGCAGGTCGAGGCTGCCTTCGAAGGGGATCTGGCCGACCTTGAGCTTGCGCATCTGGCTTTCCTGCACGCCATCGCGGGCCCACATCAACTCGTCTTCGGGGCCGACGTCGATGACGAACTGGTCCGACAGGCCATCCACGGTGGTGGCGTCGGTGCGCACGGTCGCGGCCTGGCGCAGCTTGGCGATCTGCGCGCGGTCGGCCTTGGGTTTGCCGGTGTCGGCGCGGTCGTGCTTGATCGGCTTGACGCCGCGCAGCTCGTTTTTGAACAGGGAAAAATCGTCGTCTTGCATATCAGCCTCCGCGAAGGGCGGGCAGTTTACCTAAATCGCGGCGGCCGGGGCGCAGGAAACGCTATTCAAGCGCCATCAGTCGTGTTTTTTCATCAGGTGCGAGGCGATGTTGAGTGACAACGGCTGGCGCATTTTCCTACGGCTGCGACGCCATAACCACACGCCCAGCCACAGCACCAGCAACCCGCTTACCAGCAGGATAGCCGAACCGCCAGGGCTGGCATTCAGCTCGCCAAGGGCCGGTGAATGACCAGACAAACCAGCGCCACCGGCACCCGCCAGCAGCAGACCTATTATCGCCAGCAACGCGGCAAAGCCGGCTACCAGGCGCAGACGCCAATTGCTCGGGCCCTTGGGGCGCAAGCGACGAGCATCAAAACCATCGGATATCTTCATCCCGACCTTTCCTCCAGGGTATCGGCCCTTCGACCGGAAGATACACGGGTTGTTCCGGGGGGAGGGGTAAATGCGCCAAATGAGACGGCATTGGGGATGAGCGGGGCCGTCAACACGCCGCCCATCCGCGGTACGATCAGATCAGATCTTTGGTCAAGGCGAGGGTGGCGAAGTTGTCGGCCATGATGGCCATTTCGGTCTGCTGCACGTGCTCGGCACTCAGGATGCCGCCTTTGTAAGGCAGGTCGCGGGTGGCGCAGGCGTCTTCTACCAGGGTGCAGCGAAAGCCCAGGTTCTTGGCGGCACGCACCGTGGTGCTGACGCTGGAGTGGCTCATGAAGCCGGCCACGATCAGGTCCAGGGAGCCAAGGTCTTGCAGGTGTTTTTCCAGGCCGGTGCCGTGGAAGGCGCTGGGCAGCAGCTTGCCGATGATGGTTTCGTCACCGCTTGGCTCAAGGCCGGAAATGAACTCACCGCGCTCGCCTTGCGGGTCGAACAGGCCGCCGACGGTGCCCAGGTGGCGCACGTGGACGATCGGGCGCCCGGCGTTGCGGGCCGCTGCAACCAACTGCTTGATGTTGTCTACCGCTGCGTCCATGCCCGAGAGGGCGAGTGGACCGCTGAGGTATTCCTTCTGGGCGTCGATGATCACGAGGGTCGCATGGCTGAGGTTGGCTGCTGCGTAACCGCGACCGCTGAGTTGAAACATCGTCTTTGGAACGGACATTCTGGGGCTCCTGTGAGGGGGGCTTTTGCGACATTGTCCACTGGCTGAGCGGTTCTGTGAATCGCTACTATCGTAAGGTACGCCGTTGTTGGCGTGCAGCCTTGTCAAGTGGGCGCTGCGTTTAACCGAATGCTGGCAATTTGGATGAATTCCGACGGATGGCGGCGATGTTTCGTACATCGTCGGTACAGGCGAAGGCTGTTAGAATCGCCGGTCGTTTTTTCAGGAGTCTGCCCCGTGATCACTTCCCGCCTGCGCACCTTGCGCGACCATATCCGTTGGGCTGTCAGCCGTTTCCATGGGGAAGACCTGTTTTTTGGCCATGGCACCGACAATGCCTGGGATGAAGCCCGCCAATTGGTGCTCGGTGCCTTGCACCTGCCGTGGGAAATTGCTGATAGTTACCTGGACTGCAACCTGGAAGAAGAAGAAATCTCCCACGTGCAGCGCTTGCTGCACCGGCGTATCCACGAGCGTGTGCCGACCGCCTACTTGTTGAATGAAGCGTGGTTCTGCGGCATGTCGTTTATCGTGGATGAGCGCGTGCTCATCCCGCGTTCACCGATTGGCGAATTGATCGAAAACCGCTTCGAACCCTGGCTGGCCCAACCGCCGGCGCGCATTCTCGACCTGTGCACCGGCTCGGGTTGCATCGGTATTGCCTGCGCTTACGAGTTCCAGGACGCCGAAGTGGTGCTGGGCGACTTGTCCTTTGAAGCGTTGGAAGTGGCCAACCAGAACATCGAGCGGCATGGTGTCGATGAGCGCGTCTACACCGTGCAGGGCGATGGCTTCGACGGCCTGCCGGGCCAGCGCTTTGACTTGATCGTGTCCAATCCGCCGTATGTGGATGCCGAAGATTTTGCCGACATGCCGGACGAATACCAGCACGAACCCGAGCTGGGCCTGGCCTGCGGCGATGATGGCTTGAACCTGGTGCGGCGCATGCTGGCCGAGGCGGCAGACCATCTGACCGAGAAGGGCTTGCTGATTGTGGAAGTGGGCAACAGCCAGGTGCACGTCGAGGCGTTGTACCCAGAGGTGGACTTTGCCTGGCTGGACTTCCAGCGTGGCGGGCATGGGGTGTTCATGTTGACGGCGGAGCAGTGCCGCCAGCATCAGGCGGCGTTTGCGGCGAAGGTGTAATTGTAGGAACTGGGGCAGTGTGGGAGCGGGCTTGCTCGCGAAAGCGGTGGATCAGTCACCAGATTAGTTGAATGAAAGGCCGCATTCGCGAGCAAGCCCGCTCCCACATTTGGATCTCATTCCATAGCAGAGACCGGTTTTAGCGGTGCGTGGCAATCCAGATCAACAACCCCGCCTGGAACACGGTAAACGCCACCAGGCAGGTAATGGTAAAGCGCAGCCCACTGTCCTCACGCTTGAACTTGGTGACCTTTTCCTCTTCCTTGCGCAGCTTCACTTCCTGTTCCGCCAGGTTCTGCTCGGCCTGTTGCAGCATCTGCGCCGCTTCCAGGATCTCGACAAACTGCACCTTCTCGGTGTTCCAGTTTTCCAGCACATCCCCGACCTTGCCCGGCTGCACGTTACCCTTGAGGTGCTGCACGTCGGCGTAGGCCACATCAAAGCCGTGGACCCGCAAGAAGTGATCGCGGCGCAGGCGCGTGGCTTCGTTCAGTGCGTCCTTGTTGGACAGGTCCACACCGTCGATGCGGTAGCTGGACCACTTTTTCTTCGCCCACGCCGCCCCTTGGGCCACGAGGAAGCGCCCGATGCCGCGGTTGGCCGGTTCGATTTCCAGGCTGTTGCCCGGGCCGAAATGCACGCGGTGTTTATCGTGGTCGACCCACACGTCCAGGTGGTTCTGTTCGCGCCGCACCCGTTGCCCTGGCAACTGGATGACCATGCGCAGCAGGCTGTGGTGGCTGTCATTGCGCTCGGCATAGCCGAATTGCACGAACCGCAGCGGTCGCACACCGGTGGCGCGGTCGGTGGCCAGGGGCGCCAGGCGCAGCATCTTGAAATGCTCGGGCTGGACCTCCGCCCACGGCAGGGGCGCCGCGTCGACGGCCTCGGTTTTTTCAGCCGGGGTGTCGGCGGTGGGTTCCGGTGTTGCTTCTGTGGTTGTCATGCGGCGCGATCCTGTCCAAGCCCAGCTAGCCGACAGCTTTTTTGCTGCGACACTGGGCTTATCGGCCGCTTTGCGCAGGACTAGAGGCAAATTGTCGCTTAACGGGGTTGAAGTCCGTCGATAAAGCGCACCACGCGGCTACCTAACTCGGCAGCAAGGGGCAATTGCGGGTCGTTGTAGGAGGCCAATTGCTGCTGCACATCCTTGGGCACGATGCGCATCACGTGGTTCATGCCTTCGATCAGCGCTAACTGTGCATCGGGTTTGGCCTGCTTCAATCGCTGCGCATCCCCTACGCCTACTTGGATATCGTGGGTGCCCTGGATAATCAACGCCGGCATATCCAGTTTGGCAAAGGCCGACGAGGGGTCGGCACGGAACAGGCTGATAAGATACGGCTGCACGCTCGGTCGGAAAATACCCAGCAGCGGGCCAGGCACGTCCGCATCCACTTGGCCGGCCTTCAAGCTGTCCAGGATCTGATTACTGCGCAACAACAGGGCAGGGGGCAGGTGATCCGCCAGTTGCTGGCGGATCACTTGATCCACCGGCCGCGCGCTGCCGGACAGGGAAATCACTCCCGCCGGCTCCAGTTGCGGCGCGGCGAGGGCCGCCACCAGCGCGCCTTCACTGTGTCCGAGCACCACCAGCGGGCCCATGCGCTTGTCGGCCTTGAGCCGTTTGCCCCAGGCCACGGCGTCGGACACGTAGGCGTCGAGTGTCAGGTTGCGCTCGTCCGGGGTGGCCGCCAGGCTGGCGGCTACGCCACGCTTGTCGTAGCGCACGCTGGCGATGTTGTGCCGGGCCAGCACCCAGGCCAGGCGCTTGAGGCTGTCGTTGCGGGCGCCGTCGGCACTGTTGCCGTTGCGGTCGGTGGGCCCGGAACCGGGGATAATCAGCACCACCGGCACCGGTTTGTCGGATTGGGGCAGCAGCAGCGAGCCAAACAGCTTGCCGCTGCCGGTGTCCAGGCTGATGGGCCGTTGCAGCACCACGGGGGAGGCGGCGTGGACCACGGCGGTAAACAGGGTGAGGGCCAGCAGGAAAACTCGAAGCATCATCGCGCCATCATCAGGGAGGTGCCGGTTCGACCAATGTCTACCCGGAAGGTTTCGAGGATGAACTAGTCGGTTGGCCCGCGTATACTGGCGCGCTTGGTTATCACCCCTGAGTGATTACAACTGATTTCACGGAGCGCCCTGCATGTCCGGCAATACCTTCGGCAAGCTGTTCACTGTTACCACCGCGGGCGAAAGCCATGGCCCGGCGTTGGTCGCCATTGTCGACGGCTGCCCGCCCGGCCTTGAGCTGTCCCTGGAAGACCTGCAGCGTGACCTCGACCGCCGCAAGCCCGGCACCAGCCGCCACACCACCCAGCGCCAGGAGCCCGACGAAGTCGAGATCCTCTCCGGCGTGTTCGAAGGCCGCACCACCGGGTGTGCCATTGGCCTGTTGATCCGCAACACCGACCAGAAGTCCAAGGACTACTCGGCGATCAAGGACCTGTTCCGCCCGGCCCACGCCGACTACACCTACCACCACAAATACGGCGAACGCGACTACCGCGGCGGTGGCCGCAGCTCGGCCCGCGAAACCGCGATGCGCGTGGCTGCGGGTGCCATCGCGAAGAAATACCTGGCCACCCAGGGCATAGTGATCCGTGGCTATATGAGCCAGCTGGGGCCGATCGAGATCCCGTTCAAGACCTGGGACAGCGTGGAAGACAACGCCTTCTTCAGCCCCGACCCGGACAAGGTGCCGGAACTGGAAGCCTATATGGACCAGTTGCGTCGCGACCAGGATTCCGTCGGCGCCAAGATCACCGTGGTCGCCGAAGGCGTGAAGCCGGGCCTGGGCGAGCCGATCTTCGACCGCCTGGACGCCGAGCTGGCCCATGCGCTGATGAGCATCAACGCAGTGAAGGGCGTGGAAATCGGCGCCGGTTTTGCGTGCGTATCCCAGCGCGGCACCGAGCATCGCGATGAACTGACGCCAGAAGGTTTCCTCAGCAACAATGCGGGCGGCATCCTTGGCGGCATTTCCTCCGGCCAGCCGATCGTGGCGCACCTGGCGCTCAAGGCCACGTCGAGCATCACCACGCCGGGCCGCTCGATCGATGTGCATGGCAACCCGGTGGACGTGATCACCAAAGGCCGCCATGACCCGTGCGTCGGCATCCGTGCCACGCCGATTGCCGAGGCGATGATGGCCATCGTGCTGATGGACCACCTGCTGCGCAACCGTGGGCAAAACGCCGACGTTCGTGTAACCACCCCGGTGCTGGGCCAGCTGTGACCTGTGGCGAGGGAGCTTGTCGAATCGTCGCACCGTCCCGCTGGGCTGTGCAGCAGCCCCCCACAAAATGACCCCCAATCTCCCCTACTGGCGCCTCTCCAGCTTCTACCTCTTCTACTTCGCCCTGCTCGGGGCGACGGCGCCGTTCCTGGCCCTGTACTTCGACCACCTGGGGTTCTCCAGTGCGCGCATTGGCGAACTGGTGGCCATCCCCATGCTGATGCGCTGCGTGGCGCCCAACCTGTGGGGCTGGCTCGGGGACTACACCGGGCGGCGCCTGGCCATCGTGCGTTTTGGAGCGGTGTGTACCCTGGCAAGCTTCTCGCTGATCTTCGTCAGCCAGACCTACGCCTGGCTGGCCCTGGTGATGGCCTTGCACGCGTTTTTCTGGCATGCGGTGCTGCCACAGTTTGAAGTTATCACCCTGGCGCACCTGCAAAAACAGACCTCGCGCTACAGCCAGATCCGCCTGTGGGGTTCCATCGGTTTTATCCTCACCGTGGTGATTATGGGCCGCCTGTTCGACTGGCTGAGCCTGGATATCTACCCGGTGGTGGTTGTGGTTATCATGGCCGGCATCATCGGCGCCAGCCTGTGGGTGCCGAATGCGCAGCCGGCTAGCCACGGCAACCGCCTGGCGGGTGACGGCTTTCTCAAGCAATTGCGCAGCCCCGGCGTGCTGGCGTTTTATGCCTGCGTGGCGCTGATGCAGATGAGCCATGGCCCGTATTACACCTTTCTCACCCTGCACCTTGAACACCTGGGCTACAGCCGTGGCCTGATCGGCCTGTTGTGGGCGCTTGGGGTGGTGGCGGAGGTGCTGATGTTCCTGGGCATGAGCCGCATCCTCACGCGCTTTTCGATACGCCGGGTGCTGCTGGCCAGCTTCCTGCTGGCGGCCGTGCGTTGGTTGTTGCTGGGTTCGTTTGCCGAATTTTTCGGGGTGCTGCTGTTGGCGCAGGTGATGCACGCCGCCACCTTTGGCAGTTTTCATGCGGCGGCGATTGCCTTTGTGCAGCGCAGTTTCGGCGATAAACAGCAAGGCCAGGGCCAGGCCTTGTATGCCGCCCTGGCTGGCACCGGCGGGGCGTTGGGCGCGTTGTATGCCGGCTACAGTTGGAACCTGTTGGGGCCGACCCTGACCTTCAGTATCGCCAGCATCGCGGCGCTGGCCGCCGCCATTATCATTGGCCTTCGATTGCAAGAGCCCAACAGAGGAACCGAGCAATGAGTTATGTCGCTGTCTACCACGTCGCCACACCGGACACCCCGAACAAGGTCCTGACCCATCTCGACGACATCGTCGCGACCCTGGCTGAGCACGGCGTGCGCTTCGCGCGCTGGCAGCCGAGTCCGATCGAGAAGGGCGCCAGCGACGCGCAGATGATCGCCGCGTACCAGGCGCAGATCGATAGACTGGCTTACGCCAAGGTGGAGGTGTCCAGCGTCACGAGCGCTCAGCCACAAAACGACCCCGTACGTGCGCAGTTCCTCAACGAGCGCCGCTACAGCGAGGACCATGCGCGTTTCTTCATCGCCGGGCAGGGGTTGATTGCCTTGCACGTCGGGGGCTATGTGTACGCCGTTCGCTGTGAGAAAAATGACTTGCTGGTGATCCCGGCAGGCATGCCCCACTGGATCGATATCGGTGAGAACCCGCACTTCGTGACGCTGCACCTGTTTAATACGGCTGAAGGTTGCGAGGCCTCATCCACCGACGGTGAGATTGCCCGTTGCTTTCCAGGCTTGGATGACTAAGCACAACTTCTTGAATGCTCAACCCCAGCGAGTTGGAAGTTGTTGTGGGAAAAAACTTATTCAATTGTAGGGCTCAGCTGTTTATTGCCGGCCTTACCCCTTAATACCGTTCGTTATGCAACTCTTTCCGGCACCAATGTTTATATCGCCTGTCAATCGGAGAAATCCGAATAGTGATAGGGCATCAGCCGATGAAGGAGAGACGTAATGAGAGGTGCAGAGGAGTTGTACTCGCCGCTGTATACCCTGCCCAACGCTATCAGGAAACGCCTGAGCTTGGCGGGCAAGTCCCTGACGCCGACAGAGCTGGAGATCCTGCGTTGGGCGTCGAATGGCAAGACGGTCTGGGAGATCAGCCAGATTCGCGCAACGTCCGAAGCGGCGGTGAAGTTCCATCTGCGCAACATCTACGGCAAGTTGGAAGTGACCAACCGTGTGCAGGCGATGAATGAGGCGGCGCGCCAGGGGCTCTGGTGACAGGCGCATGAAAAAGGGCCGCAACGCTCAATGGCGTTGCGGCCCTTTTTTGTGCCGGGTGTTTAAGCCGAATGGTAGGTCGGCAAGGCAAAGCGGTTCTGGCTTTGCAGCATCGAAATCTGCGGCAGGTCGCTGGCTTGTTCGGCCAGGTCACGGCGAATGGCGCTGATTACCCACGTCAGTTGGTCGGCGGTATGCAGCTGTTGGTAAGAGATCGAGCGCTTGACCTGTTTGCCTTCGCTGTTGCGCAAGGTCAACAGGATGCCGCCGTCCGGGCGAGGCTGGGTGGTGACATCGTAGTGGGAGAATACTGAAGCGAATTTATCTTGGATCAGGCTCATGTCTATCAGCTCCGTTGGCTCAAGTTGGCAAGCATGGAGTGATAGGTGCAGTGATTGTGCCATCTAGCCTGTTTAATAAAAATCCTTATAAATCAGTGCGTTACAAAATAAGAGAATTTTCGTTTTCGTGCAAATTGCATGAATGGCCATCATGCATCCTGCATTTTGCGCTATTCAACCGGGTGGTTTGGCGCGCCGATACACATGCAGACTACCCCTGGACGGCGAAATTCCCTTTTTCTGCGGCTGCTCATCGGGATACAAAACTTTTCAAATCCCGCGTGTACAGGTGAACAAGGGCTGACGTAGTTTCCGACAAGGCATACCGAAGAATAAGAAAAAGGACGTTCCTCCATGAGCCATCCGCAAAACGACATGATTACCTGGAGCATGCTGCTGCGTAAGGTGCCGGCCATTGTTCGCGCCCTGCCACGGGTGGTGCGCGGCATGCGTGCCGCCAACGTCACCGACCCGGCCCAGCCTTGCGGGCTGGGCTGGCACTTCGAGCAGGCCACCCTGCGCAACCCTGATGGCACCGCGCTTTTATACGCTGACCGCGTGCTCAGCTACCGCGAAGCCAACGCCAGCGCGAACCGTATCGCCCACTACCTGCAGGCCCAGGGCGTGCGCAAGGGTGACGTGGTGGCGATGTTTATCGAAAACCGCCCTGAGTTGCTGCTGAATGTGTTGGCCGTGGCCAAGCTGGGTGGCATCTGCGCCATGGTCAACACGTCGCAGACCCAGGGCACCCTGGTGCACAGCCTGAACCTGGTGAACCCGGTGGCGATCGTGGTGGGCGCGGAATTGGTGGCGTCCTTTGAAGCGGTGCGCGATCAAGTGGCGATCCCGGCCGAACGCACATGGTTCGTCGCCGATCAACAGGCCCGCGAGGTGCCCGCAGGCTACATCGACCTGATGGCTGCCAGCGCCGAGTGCCCGGTGGACAACCCGGCCAGCACCGCACAGATCTTCTTCAATGACCCGTGCTTCTATATCTACACCTCCGGCACCACGGGCCTGCCCAAGGCCGGCATCATGAAACACGGGCGCTGGACCAAGACTGCCGTCAGCTTCGGCAGCATCGCCCTCGACATGGGACCGGACGACGTCCTCTATTGCACCTTGCCGCTGTATCACGCCACTGGCCTGTGTGTGTGCTGGGGCTCGGCGATTGTCGGCGCGTCGGGGTTTGCCATCCGGCGCAAGTTCAGCGCCAGCCAGTTCTGGGACGATGCGCGCAAGTTCAACGCGACCACCCTGGGCTATGTCGGCGAGTTGTGCCGCTACCTGCTCGACCAGCCGCCCAGCGCCAGCGACCGTGACAACCGCGTGACCAAGATGGTCGGCAATGGCCTGCGCCCCGGAGTCTGGGCGCAGTTCAAGCAGCGCTATGGCGTTGACCATATCTGCGAGTTGTATGCCGCCAGCGACGGCAATATCGGCTTCACCAACGTGCTGAATTTCGACAACACCATCGGCTTTTGCCTGCAACACTGGGCGCTGGTGGACTACGCCCATGACAACGGCGAGCCGATCCGTGGCAGTGATGGCTTCATGCGCAAGGTGCAGACGGGCGGGCAGGGCCTGCTGTTGGCGCGAATCGACGAGAAGTCACCGTTTGACGGCTACACCGACCCGGAAAAGAACCGCAAGGTGATCCTCACCGACGTGTTCGAAAAGGGTGACCGTTACTTCAACACTGGCGATTTGTTGCGCAGTATCGGCTTTGGCCATGCGCAATTCGTCGACCGCCTGGGGGACACCTATCGCTGGAAGGGTGAAAACGTCTCTACCACCGAGGTCGAGAACATCCTGCTGCAACACCCGCAGATCGCCGAGGTGGTGGCCTACGGGGTGGAAATCGAAAACACCAACGGCCGTGCGGGCATGGTCGCGATTACCCCGAGTGAGTCCCTGGCCTCGCTGGACATGCGCGAACTGCTGCAATTCGCCCACGGCCAGTTGCCGCACTACGCGGTGCCGCTGTTCTTGCGGATCAAGGTGAAGATGGAGACCACGGGCACCTTCAAGTACCAGAAGGTCAAGCTCAAGGAAGAGGCGTTCGACCCGGTCAAAGCCGGTAACGATCCGGTTTATGCCTGGTTGCCGGGCTCGGACTGCTACGTGCCGGTAACGGGGCAGTTATTGGCGCAGATCCAGGGCGGCCAGTTCCGTTATTGAACGTAGCGTTATTGATTCTGCCTATGGCTGCTTTTGTTAAAAAAGCCATGACAGTGGGGAACTCCGTCGCGACACTAGGCGCCTATATAGCCATCGCCAGGGAGCCCCCACATGTCAGACCAACCCAAACAAATGACCGAAGACGAAGCCACCGAATTTGCCGAGCAGGTCTTTGACGTTGCGCGCCGGGGCGACGCCGCTATGCTCGCCGCACTGCTGGCCAAAGGCTTGCCTGCGAACTTTCGCAACCATAACGGCGACACCCTGCTGATGCTCTCGGCCTACCACGGCCATGCCGAGGCGGTAAAAGTGCTGCTGGAGTTCAAGGCTGACCCACAGATCGCCAACGACAAAAACCAGTTGCCGATTGCCGGCGCTGCGTTCAAAGGCAACCTGGACGTGGTCAAGGCCCTGATCGAAGGCGGCGCGCCGGTGGATGCAGCCTCTTCCGATGGTCGCACCGCATTGATGATGGCGGCGATGTTCAACCGCGTGGAGATGCTTGACTACCTGCTCGGCCAGGGCGCCAACCCCAAGGCCACCGATGCCCAGGGTGCAACTGCACTGGCAGCGGCACAGACCATGGGCGCAGTGGATACGGCGGCGAAGTTGCAGAAACTGGTGTAGGCTTTGCGCCCTCAAAATCCAGCCCACCACAGGATCGCCCCATGAAAACTGCCCTCGTCGAACTCATCAGCAAAATCAGCGCCGGCGTCATGGGCGAGGACGAGGTGGCTCGCATCGCCGACGAAGCGGTCCAGGCCTACGCAGACCCGGCGGCGTTTCTGGCGGCCAACCCGGATATCAACTACGACGACAGTTTCCCGATCCCGCTGGGTGAATGGATCGTCGTGGGTAGCCTGCCGGACACTGCACTGTTCCAGGCTGACACCTACGGCGACCTGTTTGCGCAGATCGTCGCCTCGTTCGGCCCCGGCGTGGCGTTCAACCTCAAGCCCAAGCAACTGGCCAAGACCGAAGATCTCACGGCGTTGAACCGCATCCAGATCCAGATGAGCGCCCTCAGCCCTGAAGACGGCGGCTACACATTGCTCAACTTCAGCCAGTTGCTGGATGACGAGATTCAGGTGGTGCTGGTGTACGGCAAAGACCTGCCACGGGTACTGGAGTTGTGCGCCGAAGTGGGCATCAACGCCGAGCCTTCGCTGGAAGCGCTGCGAATCGCCCTACACGTGTGAAATAAAACGGAACCCCAGTCAGGGCTGACTATCCTACAAGTGCATGCCCTCACTTAGGAGCGACACCATGGGTTCCACTTTTAATGGCTTGATCGGGCTTATCATCCTGGCGTTGGATATCTGGGCGATCATCAACGTGTTCAAAAGCGGCGCGAGTACGGGCGCCAAGGTGCTGTGGATTCTGTTGATCCTGTTGTTGCCGGTGTTGGGCCTGATTATCTGGGCAATCGCCGGGCCGAGGGGTAACGTGCGGATCTGAGCCTTTCGCGCAATCTGATTTGACACAGTTAATGTGGGAGCGGGCTTGCTCGCGAAAGCGGTGAATCAGTTGAAGTACTTGTGACT
>NZ_JANLGL010000219.1:0-8963 GCF_024655625.1 Pseudomonas sp. 18.1.10 | reverse complement strand
AGCCTAGGCGAGGTGCCGAGTGGTGGGGCAAGAGCGTTTTGCTTACTTTTGCGCTTCTCAAAAGTGAGCCGCCGTAAGGGCGGAACCCTAATCATCCGTTACCTAAATAACGGATATGTACTCCGGCCAAAAAGCCTCAGTGCCTAACACACCGCTATCGCAGGCAAGCCAGCTCCCACAGTAGAGCCGGTTTACACCCGGTAAAAATCGCCCGACTGCCAGGCCGTCACGGGAGCAAGCTCCCTCGCCACAGGTCCAGCAGCAATGCTCAAAGTTGTGTAGATACCTATGCTGCGATAGCGGTATAACAGTCACCCCCTCTATTGCCTGACCCACCGCCATCGCAGGCAAGCCAGCTCCCACAACAGCCCGTTCATCCCAGTGGATCTGCGCTGGAACACAGATCGCAAGCCTGTACACTGCGGGTCCGCGAAAGGAGCCTGCCATGTTGATTGTTGCCGACGAAAATATTCCGCTGCTCGACGCCTTCTTTGAAGGGTTTGGCGAGATCCGCCGCGTGCCCGGCCGTGCCATCGACCGCGCCACGGTCGAGCAGGCCGATGTGCTGCTGGTGCGCTCGGTGACCAACGTCAACCGCGCGCTGCTGGAAGGCACGCCGGTGCGGTTTGTCGGCACCTGCACCATCGGCACCGATCACCTGGACCTGGATTACTTCAAGCAGGCCGGTATCCAGTGGTCCAGCGCCCCCGGCTGCAATGCGCGGGGCGTGGTGGACTACGTGCTGGGCAGCCTGCAGACCCTGGCCGAGATCGAAGGCGCCGACCTCAATCAGCGCACTTACGGCATTGTCGGCGCCGGCGAAGTCGGCGGGCGGCTGGTCAAGGTGCTCAAGGGCCTGGGCTGGAACGTACTGGTGTGCGATCCGCCCCGGCAGAGCACCGAAGGGGGCGAGTACGTCAGCCTGGAGCAGATCATCGAGCGGTGTGATGTGATCAGCCTGCACACGCCGCTGACCAAGTCCGGCAAGGGCTCCACCTGGCACCTGTTCGATCGCCAGCGCCTCGACCAGCTCAAGCCCGGCACATGGCTCATCAACGCCAGCCGTGGCCCGGTGGTGGACAACGCGGCCCTGCGCGAGGTGTTGCTGGAGCGCGAAGACCTGCAAGCAGTGCTCGATGTGTGGGAGGGCGAGCCTGAAGTGGACGTCGACCTGGCCGACCTGTGCGTGCTGGCCACGCCCCATATCGCCGGTTATAGCCTGGAAGGCCGCCAGCGCGGCACGGCGCAGATTTACCAGGCGTTCTGTGCACACCTGGGCCAGGCGCCGAGCATTCAGCTGAGTGACCTGCTGCCGCCGTTGTGGCTGGCCGAGGTGCATCTGAATGCCGAAACCGATCCGGCCTGGGCGCTGGCGACGTTGTGCCGCAGTGTGTACGACCCGCGCCGCGATGATGCGGATTTCCGCCGCAGCCTTGTCGGCACCGTGGAAGAGCAGCGCAAGGCGTTTGACCTGCTGCGCAAGCATTACCCGGCGCGCCGCGAGATCGATGGCTTGAAGGTGCGTATCAACGGGGAATCTGCGGCGTTGGCAAGTATCGTGTCGGCATTGGGCGCGACAGTCATTTAACCCCATAAAAAAACCCGGCCACCAGGGCCGGGTCTGAAAGAGCTTGGGCGCTTCAGCCTTGCTTGGCAGGCGTGACCAGTCGCTGTTCCAGCTCGCGGCACGCTTGCTGGATCATGTCCTCGGTAATCGGCACTTCGCGGCCTTGGGCGTCGATGATCGAGCAACCCAGGTTGGCCTGATGCGCTGTGCGGACGACTTCTACTTTGTCAGTGCTGCTAGTGTGCAAGGTCATGGCCTGTCTCCTCATCAGGTTGTGTACCTACTCTAATTCCCCCGCGTGACCGCGCTGTTACAACTCCTTGCAAGATCACCGGTTCGAACCCTCAGTCCACCAGAAACCGCTACAGATTTCCAGCCGGGCATTAGACCGATAGCCTCTAGGGGCCCATATCGGCGGGCATAATTAACCTGACTCATTGTTATTTACCCAAGTTCCCCCAATGTTGCTGTGTAGATACCTATCCTCATTGCGCAGGTGAAGCCCTCCATGTTCTCGATCCGTCAACGCCGTGCGATTCGCCTGGCCAGCCGCTTCATTGCGCCCTATCGCTGGCCGGCGTTGGGTGCCTTGCTGGCACTGATTGTCACGGCGGGCATCACCTTGTCCATGGGGCAGGGCATCCGCCTGTTGGTGGACCAGGGCTTCATGACCCAGTCGCCGCACCTGCTCAACCAGTCCATCGGCCTGTTCATGCTGCTGGTGCTGGGCCTGGCCGTGGGCACGTTTGCGCGGTTCTACCTGGTGTCGTGGATCGGCGAGCGGGTGGTGGCGGACATCCGGCGGCAGGTGTTCAACCACCTGATCTACCTGCATCCCGGCTTCTACGAGAACAACCGCAGCTCGGAAATCCAGTCGCGGCTGACCACCGACACCACGTTGCTGCAGTCAGTGATCGGCTCTTCGCTGTCGCTGTTCCTGCGCAATGCCTTGATGGTGATCGGCGGCATCGTGTTGCTGTTTGTCACCAACCCCAAGCTCACCAGCATCGTCGTGGTGGCGTTGCCGCTGGTGTTG
Organism: Pseudomonas sp. 18.1.10; assembly: GCF_024655625.1. Taxonomy (NCBI): domain Bacteria; kingdom Pseudomonadati; phylum Pseudomonadota; class Gammaproteobacteria; order Pseudomonadales; family Pseudomonadaceae; genus Pseudomonas; species Pseudomonas sp. 18.1.10. The sequence goes on along the minus strand of NZ_JANLGL010000219.1, from coordinate 6,360 downwards.
GCGCCGATCCTGATCTTCGGCCGCCGCGTGCGCAGCCTGTCGCGCCAGAGCCAGGATCGCATCGCGGACGTGGGCAGCTACGTGTCCGAGACCCTCGGCCAGATCAAGACCGTGCAGGCCTACAACCATCAGCTACAGGACGAACAGCGCTTCGCCGTGACCGTGGAAGAGGCGTTTACCACGGCGCGCAAGCGTATCCTCCAGCGCGCGTGGCTGATTACCCTGGTGATAATGCTGGTGCTGGGCGCGGTGGGCGTGATGCTGTGGGTCGGCGGCATGGATGTAATCAATGGGCGGATTTCCGGCGGTGAGCTGGCGGCGTTCGTGTTCTATAGCCTGATCGTCGGCAGCGCCGTCGGCACCCTCAGCGAAGTGCTGGGCGAGTTGCAGCGCGCCGCCGGTGCGGCCGAGCGCATCGGTGAACTGTTGCAGTCGAGCAACGAAATCCAGGCGCCTGCCGCCGGCACGGTCCAGCTGCCGGAGCGGGTGAGCGGGCGTATGGAGCTGCAAGACCTGCGCTTTTCCTACCCGTCGCGGCCGGATAGCTACGCCATCGACGGCTTGAATCTGACGATCAACCCCGGCGAAACCCTGGCGCTGGTCGGCCCGTCCGGTGCAGGCAAATCGACAATTTTCGATCTGTTGCTGCGTTTTTATGACCCCCAGCACGGTCGCATCCTGATCGAAGGCCAGCCGCTGACCGCGCTAGACCCCATGGACGTGCGCCGTCACTTCGCCCTGGTGTCCCAAAGCCCGGCGCTGTTTTTTGGCAGCGTCGAAGAGAACATCCGCTACGGCAACCCGTCCGCCACCAGGGAACAGGTCGAAGCCGCCGCGCGCATCGCCCACGCCCACGATTTCATCCTGCAAATGCCCGACGGCTACCAGACCCACCTGGGCGACGGCGGCATGGGCCTGTCCGGCGGCCAGCGCCAACGCCTGGCCATCGCCCGCGCCTTGCTGGTGGACGCGCCGATCCTGCTGCTGGATGAAGCCACCAGCGCGCTGGATGCGCAGAGTGAACATTTGATCCAGCAAGCGCTGCCGCAACTGATGCAAGGGCGCACCACGCTGGTGATCGCCCATCGACTGGCGACGGTAAAGAACGCCGACCGGATTGCGGTGATGGACCAGGGCAAGCTGGTGGCGGTGGGCACGCATCAGCAGTTGATTGCGAGCAATCCGTTATATGCGCGGTTGGCGGCGTTGCAGTTCAGTGATGGGGTGGAGGTGGATTGAAGCTGCGCGGTGCCAAGGCCTTAGGGCATCATGTGGTCTTTCGTGCTTGAACTGGATGAGGACATGAGCCGCTATCAACCTCCGTTGACCCTGACGACCAAGATACTGGCGCTGGTAGGCGATATCAGTGAGCAGATCGGTCAACTTTCAGTCGGTGACGACAATCGACAGACACCTCAACTCCGGCGGGGTAATCGCATCCGCACGATTCAAGCCTCGCTGGCCATCGAGAACAATACGCTTAGCGTCGAGCAAGTGACTGCTGTTCTGGACGGTAAGCGTGTATTGGGTTTGCCTCGTGAAATCCAGGAGGTGCGCAACGCATTTGCTGCGTACGAGGCCATGCCGAATTGGGTTGCGAGTGATCGAGCTGACTTGTTGCAGGCTCACGAGCAGCTGATGTACGGATTGATCGACGATGCTGGCCGGTATCGCCAGTCGGGTGTTGGCATCTATCGTGGTGAGCAATTGGTGCATATGGCGCCACCTGCAAGCCGCGTAACGCATTTGGTGGATGACTTGCTGAATTGGCTGGCTGCCTCGGATTGGCATCCCCTGATTGCGAGTTGTGTTTTTCATTACGAGTTTGAATTCATCCATCCCTTTGCTGACGGCAATGGGCGGATGGGACGTCTATGGCAAACCTTGATCTTGAGCCAGTGGCGCCCCGTATTGGCTTACTTGCCCGTCGAGGCGGTTGTGCGGCAGCAGCAGGATGCCTATTACGCAGCCCTATCTGCCGCTGACCAGCAGGCAGAAGCAACGCCTTTTGTCGAGTTCATGCTGCAGGCCCTGAGCCTTGCTTTGGCTGAGGCTGCGCAGAGCGGGCGGCCGGCGACTCCATAAAAATGCCCGCATCTCTCAATGCGGTCATGCCTTTTGGAATTTCAAACCAGCCGCTTGAAGCGGCTCCTCTTACTGATCGTCGAAGTAGCGCTCATGCCAATCCACCAGCGGCTGCGGTGAATTGAGCTTCTGCCCGTAGATCACCGAATATGACAGCACGTTCTGCACGTACTGGCGTGTTTCGTCGAACGGGATGCTTTCTACCCACACGTCGAAACTCAGGTGGTCGGCACCCCGCAGCCATTGGCGCACGCGGCCGGGACCGGCGTTGTAGGCGGCGGAGGCGAGCACGCGGTTGCCGTTGAACTGGCTGTGCACCTGGCTCAGGTAGGCGGCGCCGAGCTGGATGTTTTTGTCCGGGTCGAGCACCTGGGCCGGGGAGGCCAGGGGGATGCTGAACTTGCGCGCGGTCTCTTTGGCGGTGCCGGGCATCAGTTGCATCAGGCCGCTGGCGCCGACGCCGGAGCGGGCGTCGTCCATGAAGGCGCTTTCCTGGCGGGTGATGGCAAACACCCAGCTGGAATGCAGGCCACGCACCTTGGCTTCGCGCACCAGGGTGTCGCGGTGGGCCATCGGGAAGCGGATATCCAGGTCGTCCCAGTACTGCGCCTGGCTGATGGTGCGGATCGCCGGGAAGTACCACTTCATGTCGTAGGCCAGCTTGGCCTGGGCGACCATTTCATCGCGGTTGAAGTGGCGGCTGACGTGGTACCACTCGCGGCGGCCATCGACGATCTGGCCCCGGGCGTAGAACTCCAGGGCACGGCGTACGCCGGGGGTGTTGCGCACCTTGTTGACCAGCGCCTGGCTCATCACCAGCGGTCGGTTGGTCAACTGGTACGGGGATTTGGAGCGGTCGGCGGCGAGGAAGCCGTAGAAATCCCGCTCTTTGGCCACATTTTTATACAGCACCAGCGCTTGCGGGTTTTTCGGCTCGGCCAGTTCCAGGCTGCGGGCCTGCCAGTAGCGCCAGCGGTTGGTGGTCGCCAGGTCTTGTGGGAGCTTGCGGGTGAGCTGGTAGGCATCTTCCCAGCGCGCCAGGCGCAAGAGCAGGCGTAGGCGCCATTCGGACACGGTGTTGTCGCGCAGTTCCGGGTCGTATTGGGTCATCACGTCAAGGGCGCGCGGGTCGTAGCGACGGGCCAGGGTCAGGCCGATTTCGCGGGCGATCGACACTTTTTCGTCACGGGAAAAGTGCATGCTGCTGGCGTAGCCGTCGAGCAGGGCCATGGCCTTGTCCGGGTCCTGGCGCGCCAGGCGGCGCAGGCCCAGGCCTACGGCGTCAGACATGGCCTCGTTGACCGGTCGGAAGCGCGACGGGTCGCCAAGCATGTCGGGCTTTTGCGCCACGTCCACCATCAGGCGGCCTTGGGCGCCCAGGGTCGGCAGGGTTTTCACCAGGCTGTTGGCCAGCGCATAGTTGCGCGCTTCGGCGGCAAGCTTGGCGCGGTCCCAGATCTTCTGTTCGGTGAGTTGGCCGTCGGCGGCCCACTGGGCGAACGTCGCATCACAGGCGGCAGGTTGGGACTTGCCGGTCAGCCAAAGCTTTTCGGTGGTCTTGTAGCCTTCGGCCTTCAGATTGTGGGTGAGCTGGAACTGGCCGTGCAGGCAGTCCAGTTCAACGAAATTGAGCTTGGGGTCGTAGTACTTTTCAAAGGTCTGCCAGTCGCCACGGTCGGCCAGCCAGCGCAACCAACGCAACTTCATCCAGTTGGCCTGGGGCAGGTCGCCGTTTTTGCCGAGGAACTGTTCGATTTCCTCGTTGCTCGCGGTTTTCAGGCGCGCGGTCAACTCGTCGTAGGCCAGGTACGGCGTCAGCGGGTAGTCGGCCAGCGCCTGGCTGTATTGCATGTACGGGCCGGAATCACCCTTGGCCAGGGCACGCTTGGCTTCATCGTAATACTGGCGTTGGGTGGTGAGGTCCACGGCCTGGGCAGATTGGGCGGCAGTGGCGGAAAGAAGCAGACAAGATAAAAAGTTGAAAAGGCGACTGCGCATGAGACGTCCGTGCAGAGAAATCACGAATAGCGCCGGCGCGGCCGACACTGATTGCCCCTAGCTTAGCCTTTTGCTCGACGCAGGCGAAAGCTTTGCCGGCCGGTTCGTTCAGGTTGGTCAGAAATGTCTTACATAACCTGTCTATAGAAAAAATGCCGGCCGCATCCCACCCCTAACTCAGGTAGAATGCGCGCCCAGTTTTTGGAGAAGCGTATGACCCTGCTCAAATTCAGCGATGTGTCCCTTGCTTTCGGCGCTATGCCGTTGTTGGACAAGGTGTCCTGGCAGATCGCCCGTGGTGAGCGGGTGTGCATCATCGGCCGCAACGGCACCGGCAAGTCCAGCATGATGAAGCTGGTCAAAGGCGACCAGAAGCCCGATGACGGCTCTGTCTGGCGCGCCCCAGGCCTCAAGATTGGCGAATTGCCGCAAGAATTGCCGGTGGCCGACGGACGGACAGTGTTCGACGTGGTTGCCGAAGGCCTCGACGGCGTCGGTGAGTTGCTGGCTCAGTACCATCACCTCGCGCAGAACTGCGTCACCGAAGACGACCTGAACAAGCTGATGCATGTTCAGCAAGACCTCGAAGCCCGTGACGGCTGGCGCTTGCAGCAACTGGTGGACAGCACCCTGAGCCGCCTGCAACTGCCGGCCGACAAGACCCTCGCCGAGTTGTCCGGTGGCTGGCGTCGTCGCGTGCTGCTGGCCCAGGCCCTGGTGTCCGAGCCGGACCTGCTGCTGCTCGACGAACCAACCAACCACCTGGACATCGGCGCGATCGCCTGGCTGGAAGAAGCCCTCAAGGAATTCCAGGGCGCCGTGCTGTTCATCACGCACGACCGTTCCTTCCTGCAAAACCTGGCCACGCGCATCCTCGAACTGGACCGTGGCGGCCTGATCGACTGGAACGGCGACTACGCCAGCTTCCTGGTGCACAAGGAAGCCACGCTGGCGGCCGAAGAAACCGCCAACGCCCTGTTCGACAAAAAGCTGGCCCAGGAAGAAGTCTGGATCCGCCAGGGCATCAAGGCCCGTCGCACCCGTAACGAAGGCCGTGTACGTGCCCTCAAAGCCCTGCGTGTTGAGCGCAGCGAGCGTCGCGAGCGCACCGGCAAAGCCAATATCCAACTGGATACCGCCGACAAGTCGGGCAAGCAGGTGATGGTGCTGGAGAACGTCAGCTTCCATCACCCGAATGGCCCATTCCTCATCAAGGACTTCTCCATGGTCCTGCAGCGCGGCGACCGTATCGGCCTGCTCGGCGCCAACGGCACCGGCAAGACCACCTTGCTCAAGCTGATGCTCAACGGCCTGCAACCGACCAGCGGCACCGTGGAAGAGGGCACACGCATCGACGTGGCCTACTTCGACCAATTGCGCCACCAGTTGGACCTGGAAAAAACCGTGATCGACAACGTCGCCGAAGGCCGCGACTTTATCGACATCGACGGCCAGAGCCGCCACGTGCTCAGCTACCTGGGCGACTTCCTGTTCAGCCCGCAGCGTGCCCGTACGCCGGTGAAAGCCTTGTCCGGTGGTGAGCGTGCGCGCCTGCTGCTGGCCAAGTTGTTCAGCAAACCGGCCAACCTGCTGGTGCTCGACGAACCGACCAACGACCTCGACGTGGAAACCCTCGAGCTGCTGGAAGAGGTCCTGCTGACCTTCAACGGCACTGTGCTGATGGTCAGTCACGACCGGGCATTCCTCGACAACGTGGTCACCAGCACCCTGGTCTTTGAAGGTGAAGGCAAGGTGCGTGAATACGTCGGTGGTTACCAGGACTGGCTGCGCCAGGGCGGCTCGCCGCGCCTGCTGGGCGTGACCGAGAGCAAGTCCGGCAAGGCCGACTTGAACTCGGCGGTGGTCACTCCGGTGGCAGCTGCCGAGCCGGCTGTCGAAGCTGCACCGGCTGCCAAGAAGAAACTGAGCTACAAGCTGCAACGTGAGCTGGAAGCCTTGCCGAGTGATATCGAGGCCAAGGAACAGCAGATCGCGGCGGTTGAAGCGGATATGGCTGATGCGGGTTTCTACCTGCGTCCGGCGGCTGAGACGGCCAAGGTCATTGCTTCCCTGGAGACGTTGAACCAGGAGTTGGAAGTGCTGGTTGAGCGTTGGGCTGAGTTGGATGCCTGAGTGATTTCGGTGCATTAAAAAAGCCCGGCGTTCATTCGTATGAACGCCGGGCTTTTTACATGAAATGCGATCTAAAAAATGTGGGAGCGGGCTTGCTCGCGAAAGCGGTGTGTCAGCCACCAGATGTTTCAACTGACAAAAAGC
>NZ_JANLGL010000218.1:0-8980 GCF_024655625.1 Pseudomonas sp. 18.1.10 | reverse complement strand
GTGTCAGTCATCAGATTTATTGGCTGATCCACCGCATTCGCGAGCAAGCCCGCTCCCACAGGGGGTTGCGGCTTTTACAGGTGCAACGCGTGCCCCAAGGCCCTCAAAGCCGCTTCCTGCACGGCCTCGCCCAGGGTCGGGTGGGCATGGATCGTACCCGCCACATCCTCCAGGCGCGCCCCCATTTCCAGGCTCACGCCAAACGCGGTGGACAGCTCCGACACACCAACCCCCACCGCTTGCCAGCCGACGATCAGGTGATTGTCGCGCCGCGCTACCACCCGCACAAAGCCGGTTTTCGATTCCAGCGTCATCGCCCGGCCATTCGCCGCAAACGGGAAACTCGACACGATGCAGTCCAGCCCGGCAGCCTTGGCTTCATCCGGGGTCTTGCCCACGACCACCAGTTCCGGGTCGGTAAAGCACACGGCCGGGATCGCCGCCGGGTTGAATTCGCGGTGTTGACCGCTGATGAGTTCGGCAACCATCTCGCCCTGGGCCATGGCCCGGTGCGCCAGCATCGGCTCGCCGCTCAGGTCGCCGATGGCCCAGACATTGCGCATGCTGGTCTGGCAACGGCTGTCGATCTTGATCGCCGCGCCGTTCATGTCCAGGTTCAGGGCTTCAAGGTTCCAGCCCTGGGTGTTGGGTTTGCGCCCCACGGCCACCAGCACCTGATCGGTGGCCAATGACAAGGTGTCGCCATTCGGATCGCGTACTTGCAACTTGCCATCGGCAAAGCCGGTGACGCTGTGCTTGAGGTACAGCTTCACGCCCAGCTGCTTGAGGGATTCGTTTACCGGTTGCGTCAGCTCGGCGTCATAGGCGGGCAGGATACGATCCTGCGCCTCGACCACACTGACCTCGGCGCCGAGCTTGCGGTAGGCAATGCCCAGCTCCAGGCCGATATAGCCGCCGCCCACCACGATCAGCCGTTTCGGCACGCGGGTCGGCGCCAAGGCTTCGGTGGACGAGATGATCGGCCCGCCAAGCGGCAGCATCGGCAGGTTGACGCTCTTCGAGCCGGTGGCCAGCAGCAGGTGTTCGCAGTGGATGCGCTGCTCGCCGACATCGACGGTCTTGCCGTCCACCACCTTGGCCCAGCCGTGGATCACCTGCACCTTGTGCTTTTTCAGCAGCGCGGAAACGCCAGTGGTCAGGCGGTCAACAATGCCGTCTTTCCATTCCACGCTTTTGCGGATGTCCAGGGTCGGCACATCCACTTCGATGCCCAGTTGCGAACCCTGGCTGTGGTGGATGGTTTGCTGGAACTGTTCGGCCACGTGGATCAAGGCCTTGGACGGGATGCAGCCGATATTCAGGCAGGTGCCGCCGAGCGCCTGGCCTTCTACCAGGATGGTCGGGATACCCAGTTGGCCGGCGCGGATCGCCGCCACATAACCGCCAGGGCCGCCGCCGATAATCAGCAGCGTGATATTCAAAGTCTGCGACATGCCTTACTCCAGGAACAGGCTGGCGGGTTGTTCGAGCAGGCCGCGAATGGCCTGGATGAATTGCGCCGCGTCCATGCCATCGACCACACGGTGATCGAACGAGCTGGAGAGGTTCATCATCTTGCGCACCACGATCTGGCCCTTGATGACCATCGGCCGTTCGACAATGCGGTTGACGCCGACGATGGCCACTTCCGGCAGGTTCAGCACCGGAGTGCTGACGATGCCGCCCAGGGCGCCCAGGCTGGTCAGGGTAATGGTCGAGCCCGACAGCTCGTCACGGCTGGCCTTGCCATTGCGTGCGGCGGTGGCCAAACGCGCGATTTCTTCGGCGTTGCCCCACAGGCTGCGGGCCTCGGCGTGACGCACCACCGGCACCATCAGGCCGACGTCGCTTTGGGTGGCAACACCCACGTGCACCGCGCCAAGGCGGGTGATGACCTGGGCTTCGTCGTCGTAGCGGGCGTTGATCTGCGGGAAGTCTTTAAGCGCTACGACCATGGCACGCACGATGAACGGCAGCAGGGTCAGCTTGCCGCGTGTGGCGCCGTGTTTCTCGTTGAGGTGCACGCGCAGCTCGTCGAGGGCGGTGACGTCGATTTCTTCCACGTAGCTGAAATGCGCGGCACGGCGGGTGGCGTCCTGCATGCGCTGGGCGATCTTGCGGCGCATGCCGATCACCGGGATCTGTTCTTCGCTGTTGCGTTCGGCGTACGGGTTGGCAGCGGATGAAGCCTTCGCCGTGCCCTGTTGCAGGTACGCGTCGAGGTCTTCGTGGAGAATCCGGCCTGCCGGGCCTGTGCCCTGGACCAGGCGCAACTGGATACCCGCGTCCAACGCATGCTTGCGCACGGCAGGGGAGGCCAGCGGACGCTCGTCGGCGTCGCGGGCAACCGGTGCCGCTGCGGCTTTGACCACCACCGGTTGGCTTTCAACCACTGGCGCGGGCTTGGCTTCCACGACCGCTGCAGCCTTGGGCGCTTCCTTCACCACCGGCGCTTCCTTCGCGTTGCCGGCGCCTTCCACTTCGATGCTGATCAAAATACTGCCCACGGCCATGACTTCACCCGGCGCGCCGCCGAGGGAAATCACCTTGCCGTGCACCGGCGAGGGAATGTCCACCATCGCCTTGTCGGTCATCACATCCGCCAGCACCTGGTCTTCAACCACCAGGTCGCCGACCTTGACATGCCAGACCGACAGTTCAACTTCTGCGATGCCTTCGCCAATGTCCGGCATCTTGATAACGTGCGTGCCCATTCAGACCTCCATGACCCGTTTCAACGCCGCGCCCACACGGGACGGCCCTGGGAAATACGCCCACTCTTGCGCGTGCGGGTAGGGGGTGTCCCAACCGGTGACGCGTTCGATCGGCGCTTCCAGGTGGTGGAAGCAATGCTCTTGCACCAGCGCCACCAGCTCGGCGCCAAAGCCGCAGGTGCGCGTGGCTTCGTGCACCACCACGCAACGGCCGGTCTTTTTCACCGATTTGACGATGGTTTCCAGGTCCAGCGGCCACAGGCTGCGCAGGTCGATGACCTCGGCGTCGATGCCGGTTTCCTCGGCGGCGACTTGCGACACATACACGGTGGTGCCGTAGGTCAGCACGGTGACGGCCGAACCCGGGCGCACGATGGCGGCCACGTCCAGCGGCACGGTGTAGTAACCGTCCGGCACTTGCGCTTGCGGGTGTTTCGACCACGGGGTTACCGGGCGGTCGTGGTGGCCGTCGAACGGGCCGTTGTACAGGCGCTTGGGCTCGAGGAAGATCACCGGGTCATCGTTTTCGATGGAGGCGATCAGCAAGCCTTTGGCGTCGTAAGGGTTGGACGGCATCACCGTGCGCAGGCCGCAGACCTGGGTAAACACCGCTTCGATGCTCTGGCTGTGGGTCTGGCCGCCGTAGATGCCGCCGCCGCAAGGCATGCGCATGGTCAGCGGCGCGGTGAACTGGCCGGCCGAGCGATAACGCAGGCGCGCGGCTTCGGAGATGATCTGGTCGGTGGCGGGGTAGACGTAGTCGGCGAACTGGATCTCGGCCACCGGGCGCAGGCCATAGGCACCCATGCCCACCGCCACGCCGATGATCCCGCTTTCGGAAATCGGTGCGTCAAACACCCGCGAGCTGCCGTACTTGGTCTGCAAGCCTTCGGTGCAACGGAACACGCCGCCGAAATAACCGACGTCCTGGCCGAACACCACCACGTTGTCGTCACGTTCGAGCATCACATCCATGGCCGAGCGCAGGGCCTGGATCATGGTCATGGTGGTGGTGGTCATGGCGGTTTCCACTTCAATGCTGTTGTTGTGATCGTTCATGTCAGATCCCCAACTCTTGACGCTGGCGCTTCAAGTGCTCCGGCATCTCTTTGTAGACGTCTTCGAACATGGTCGCGGCGCTTGGAATCTGGCCGCCGGCAAGGGTGCCGTACTGTTCGGCTTCTTTTTGCGCCGCGATGACCTCGGCTTCCAGCTCGGCACTGACCGCCGCGTGTTCCTCTTCGGACCACTGGCCAATCTTGATTAGGTGCTGCTTGAGGCGGGTGATCGGGTCGCCGAGGGGGAAGTGGCTCCAGTCATCGGCGGGGCGGTATTTCGAAGGGTCATCGGAGGTGGAGTGTGGGCCGGCGCGGTAGGTGACCCACTCGATCAGCGTTGGCCCCAGGTTGCGGCGCGCCCGTTCGGCGGCCCAGGCGGAGGCGGCATACACGGCGATAAAGTCGTTGCCGTCCACCCGCAGGGAGGCGATGCCGCAACCGACGCCGCGTCCGGCGAAGGTAGTGGCTTCACCGCCGGCGATGGCCTGGAAGGTGGAGATGGCCCACTGGTTGTTGACCACGTTGAGGATCACCGGCGCACGGTACACGTGGGCGAAAGTCAGGGCGGTGTGGAAGTCGGATTCGGCGGTAGCGCCGTCGCCGATCCAGGCGGATGCAATCTTGGTGTCGCCCTTGATCGCCGAGGCCATGCCCCAGCCCACGCCCTGTACGAATTGGGTGGCGAGGTTGCCGGAAATGGTGAAGAAACCGGATTCCTTGACCGAATACATGATCGGCAACTGGCGGCCCTTGAGCGGATCACGCTCGTTGGACAGCAACTGGCAGATCAGGTCCACCAGTGGCACTTCGCGGGCCATCAGGATGCTTTGCTGGCGGTAGGTGGGGAAGCACATGTCGTCGATGTTCAAGGCCAGGGCCTGGGCGCTGCCGATGGCTTCTTCGCCAAGGCTTTGCATGTAGAACGACATTTTTTTCTGACGCTGGGCGACCACCATGCGGTTGTCGAAGATGCGCGTCTTGAGCATCGCGCGCATGCCTTTGCGCAGGATCTCCACCGGCACGCCTTCGGCCCACGGACCGAGGGCCTGGCCCTGATCGTCGAGCACGCGGATCAGGCCCTTGGCCAGGTCAGCGGTGTCGGCGGGTTCTACGTCGATGGCGGGTTTGCGCACCAGGCCGGCGTCGGTCAGGCGCAGGTAGGTAAAATCGGTCTTGCAGCCTGGGCGTCCCGAGGGTTCAGGGACGTGCAGGCGCAGCGGTTCGTACTGCTGGGTCATGGCTTTCTACGCTCTATCTTGTGAATTTCTTGTAGTGGGCGCGCTAGCTGACAGTCAGTCCCCGGGTAGGGGAAATCTTGTCCTACAACAATCATAGGCGGGGCGTAGAAGAATATTTATCTGTGTTTCGTTGCACTCACGACCATTTGCGGATAAAAAAACTGCATAAACATAATAAACAGGTGATTTTGTCTCATGCGCAAACTGGACCGTACCGATATCGGCATTCTCAACGCCTTGCAGGAGAACGCCCGCATCACCAACGCCGACCTGGCGCGTTCGGTGAACCTGTCGCCCACGCCGTGTTTCAACCGGGTGAAGGCGATGGAAGAGTTGGGCTTGATTCGTGAGCAAGTCACCCTGCTGGATGCGGATTTGCTGGGGCTGCACGTCAATGTGTTTATCCACGTCAGCCTGGAAAAGCAGAATGAACTGGCGTTGCAGCAGTTCGAAAGCGCGATTTCCGACCGCCCGGAAGTGATGGAGTGCTACCTGATGGCCGGCGACCCAGATTATCTGATCCGGGTGCTGGTGCCGACGATCCAGTCGCTGGAGCGCTTCATGATGGACTTTTTGACCAAGGTGCCGGGGGTGGCGAATATTCGGTCGAGTTTTGCGTTGAAGCAGGTGCGCTATAAAACCGCGTTGCCTTTACCCGCTAATGGCATAAACCTCGGTACCTGACCCAACACACCTTCCACTGTGAAATGCTGACCCCTGTGGGAGCAGGCAAGCCAGCTCCCACAGGGTTTGGCATTTCAAAGTTGGTTGAGGGGGATCTTCAGGTATACCACTCCGTTCTCTTCCGCTGGCGGCATATTCCCCGCCCGCACATTTACCTGGATCGCCGGCAGCAACAGGGTCGGCATGCCCAACCCGGCATCCCGAGTGGTGCGCATCTCGACAAACGCCGCTTCGTCGATCCCGTCATGCACATGAATATTCCCCGCCCGCTGCTCGGCCACGGTCGTCATGCATTTCGCCTCACGCCCCTCGGGCGGGTAGTCATGGCACACATACAGCTCAGTCTCCGGCGGAAAACCCAGCAACCTGCGCATCGACGCATACAACTGCCGCGCATCCCCACCGGGGAAGTCACACCGCGCCGTGCCCACATCCGGCATGAATAGGGTGTCACCCACCAGGATCAGCCGGTCATCCACCAGATAGGCCATGTCCGCCGGCGTATGCCCCGGCACATGCAGGGCCTGGGCCTTGATGTTGCCGATGTAGAACACCTCGTCCGGCGCAAACAAGTGGTCGAACTGCGAGCCATCCACACGAAACTCCGGCTCCAGGTTGAACAGGTTCTTGAACACGTCCTGCACGGTGCTGATGGACTGGCCAATGGCGATCTTGCCGCCCAGGGTCCGGCGCAGATACGGCGCGGCGGACAAGTGGTCGGCGTGGGCATGGGTTTCCAGCAACCACTGCACCTGCAGGCGGTGTTCGCGCACGTAGGCAATCACCTGGTCGGCCTGGCGCGTGTCGGTGCGCCCGGAGGCCGGGTCGTAGTTGAGCACCGAGTCGACGATGGCACAGGGGCCATCATCGGCCTCGTGCAGCACATAGGTGTAGGTCGACGACGCCTCGTCCAGAAAGGCTTTAATCAACGCTGACATGACGGCGGTCCTTGGTATAGACGTGATTTCCACATAGGCTTGCGAGCTTAAGTGAAAAAAACGGTCCGAGGCAAAGGATCGCAATGCGGGATGTGACGCCACACGGCAGCATCCGGCCTAAGGTGGATTGAATGTTGTTGGCGAGTGTTCTTGGGGTATTGATGGGCTTGGTGATGGGCCTGACCGGCGCGGGTGGCGGCATCCTGGGGGTGCCCGCGCTGGTGTTGGGGTTGGGCCTGAGCATGACCCAGGCCGCGCCGGTGTCGCTGCTGGCCGTTGGCGCGGCGGCCGCGGTGGGCGCGCTCGACGGCTTGCGCCACGGCCTGGTGCGTTACCGCGCCGCGTTGTTGATCGCCTTGTTGGGCGCGTTGTGCTCGCCGGTGGGGGTGTTTTTCGCCCACCAATTGCCCGAGGCCGTGCTGATGGGCCTGTTCAGCGCGCTGATGGTGCTGGTGGCCTGGCGCATGTTGCAGCGCGAAAAACACCAGGCCGGGCCGAGTGACCATGGCACCGCGTCCTGGGGTCAGAAGAACTGCATGCTCGACCAGCAGACCGGGCGCCTGACCTGGACGGCTAAGTGCAGCGCCACCCTGGCCGCCCTTGGCGCGGTCACCGGCGCCGTGTCCGGCCTGCTCGGCGTGGGCGGCGGCTTCCTCATCGTGCCGGCGTTCAAGCAACTCACCGACGTGCAGATGCGCGGCATCGTCGCCACCTCGCTGATGGTGGTCAGCCTGCTGTCGTTGATCGGCGTGGCCGGTGCGTTCCATGCCGGGGTCACCATCGAACCGCTGGGTTGGGTGTTCGTCGGCGCAAGCATCGTCGGCATGCTCGCCGGTCGGCGCCTGAGTTCGGTGATCCCCGCTCGGTACTTGCAGGTCGGTTTTGCCAGCCTGTGTGTACTGGTGGCTGTGGGCATGTTGGCCAAGGCCGGTCTTACGCACTAAGTGCCGGGCCTGGCTTACACCAAACTTGGCGGGCACCCGCAGCCCGCCCAAAGCAGCCTGAAACCACGTCCAAGGCAGCGTATGCCGGGGCCTGGCGCCTTTTGATAATCGCCTCCGACATCAAGTCCCCGTTGCGGAGCGCGCCATGCATAAGAATAAGAATGTCCCCCTGCGTCTGTTACCTGCCTTTATCGTCGGCCTCGGCCTGAGCCCGTTCGCCGACGCCGAAATCATGCTGTACGACAAGGACGAAACCACCTTTTCCACCGACGGCTACATCAACGCCTTCTACGTCAACAGCGACGTGGACCGCGCAGGCGACCAGTACGACCGCCGCCAGTCCCGCGTAAAGATGGGCTTCTTGCCCAACTACCTGGGCTTCAACATGACCAAGCAGGTCGACGACCTCAAGCTCGGCGCCCGTGCCTCGTTCTGGGTGACCATCAACGACAGCGAAACCAACGGCACCGACACCGCCATCGACGTGCGCCAGTTCTACGGCACCGTGGCCAATAAAGAATGGGGCGAAGTGCTGATCGGCAAGGACTTCGGCCTGTTCGCCCGCTCCAACATCCTGCTCGACGAGCTGCTGGCCGGCTATGGCCAGGTCAGCGACAGCCTCGGCCTGGTGGACGGCGGCGGTGTGTCGTTCGGCAATATCGGCAGCGGCTACCCGTACCCGTTCCCCACGTCGCAGATCACCTACCGCACCCCGGTGATGGATGGCCTGCGCGTCGCCGTCGGCATCATGGACCCGGTGGACACCAACGACAGCAGCGCCCTGGGCAAGGCCTACCAGAAGAACCCGCGCACCGAGAGCGAGATCACCTACCAGTTCGACGTGGGTGGGGCGAAGATCTACAGCTGGCTCAACGGCAGCTACCAGACCTCGGACAACACCGACGCCAACGTCGCCAGTGTCACCTCCAAGGGCCTGGGCTACGGCGTGCAGGCAAAGATGGGCGGCCTGTCGCTGACCGGCTCGGGGTTCCAGGCCAAGGGCATCAACCCGTTTTTTACCAACAACGCGGGTGAGGCCACCCTGCGCAATGTCGACAGCAACGGTTACCTGGTGCAAGGCTCGTACAAACTCGGCAAGAACCGCCTGGCGCTGTCCTACGGTAAGACCAAGGACGACGGCAACGGCGTGGTCGGCAGCGGCGCGGATTATGAAACCCGTGGGATTGCGCTGTTCCATGACGTCAACGCCAACCTGAAGCTGGTGGCGGAGTACAACCAGTTCCAGATCAAGGGGCATGACACCAATGCGCAGAATGAAGACACGGATACCTTTGCCGTAGGCGCTGTCTTGACTTGGTAACGCAGTCAAACTGTGGGAGAGCTTGTGTGGGAGCGGGCTTGCTCGCGAATACGGAGTGTCAGTCAACAGATTCATTGGCCTGT
>NZ_JANLGL010000217.1:0-8983 GCF_024655625.1 Pseudomonas sp. 18.1.10 | reverse complement strand
AGCCAATACCTACTTCACTGACACACCGCTTTCGCGAGCAAGCCCGCTCCCACATTTTTGACCGGGTCGGCTGTTAGAGCACATACCGCATGATCGCCACAAAATGCAGCAAACTCCCGCCAATCACAAACAAATGCCAGATCCCATGGGAGTGCCGCAGTCGATCTTCCAACGCAAAAAAGATGATGCCGACGGTATACAGCACCCCACCCGCCGCCAGCCAGGTAAACCCCGCCACTCCCAGCGCCGCGATCAACGGCTTGACCGCCACCAGCACGATCCAGCCCATCACCGCATAAATCACGATCGACAGGATGCGCGCCTCAGAACGCGGCTTGATCTCTTGCAGGATGCCAATTACCGCCAGCCCCCACACAATCCCGAACAGCGTCCAGCCCCACGGGCCGCGTAGCGTCACTAGGCAAAACGGCGTGTAACTGCCGGCGATCAACAGGTAGATCGAAAAGTGATCGACCTTCTGCATGATCTCTTTCCGCCGCCCGCGCACGCTGTGGTACACCGTGGACGCGCTGTACAGCACCAGCAACGTGACGCCATAGATCGCCACGCTGACAATCTTCCACGGGCTGCCATCCAGGCTCGCCACCACCAACATCCACACCGCCCCCGCAAAGGCCGCGACCGCGCCGAGCAAGTGGCTCCAGGCGTTGAATCGTTCACCGTGATACATACGCCATTGACCTCCGATGCTCGTTAGCGATTGAGCACCAAGGGTCCAGCGTTGTGGGGGAGAGTGCAAGGGGTTGTGAACGGCTCACGTCCATTCATGACCTGCGAGCAAGTCATCCACACGGCTTAACATCGCCGTCGCGCCGTCCATGAGTTGGCCCAGCAGCGCTTCATCTTCGTCCATGTAACCCTCATATTCTGCGAGGTTCCGGCGCTCATGGCACAGCGCCAATAACCGCACCTGCACCTTGCTCGCACCGAGGGTGTGGATCAGGCACTGAAAGACTAGATAACGTTTGTCAGAGCGATAACCTTGCAGGCGCAAGGCCGTGAGGGCGATGGCGTGGGCGGCGTTGTAGGCCAGGTCAAAACGACTGGCAAACGATAACTGTGGCGTGCTCGCGTCTTTCAAACGATCCCGGGCCGAGCGCATCAACCCATCGCATTCCTTACGGTCTGGCGGTTCAGCTTTCAGGCCGCCACTACGTTGCAGATTCTCCAGGTTTGCCTTGCTGTCCATCCGTGGACTCCAGGGGGTTGCCCCCAATCAGATTGATCTTGTCCTGCTGCACGACCCGCTGCACAAAACTGTTCCCGGCATTCCATTTGCCAATCCAGTCTTCAGGGGTGTAAAGCGTTGGGTTGATGGTGCGGCCCAGTTGCTCTTCCAGCGGCATGAGCTGCTCCATGACGTCACTGTAGTTGAGGCTTTCGCCAATCAGCATCAGATCTATGTCACTGGATGAGTGCGCCTCGCCCTTGGCGATAGAGCCATAGATAAAGGCCCACGTCAGTTGCTCGGCGAAGGGTGCCAGTGCAGTGCGCAATGGCGCGTCCAGGCTCAGCGTTTTACGCACGATGGCCAGCAGCTCCGAGTAGATCGGACATTGGGGGTTGGCTTGGTAGTGGGTCTGGTTGCCCTGGCGCGTCATGCTCAGGATGCCTGCCAACTGCAAGCGCTCCAGTTCGCGAGTGAGGCTGCCCTTGCCCACCAAGGCCCAGCGAGCGATTTCATTGGTGAAGAAGCTTTGATCGGGCTTGCCGAAAAGCAGGCCCAGTACCTTTTGCTGGGTGACAGTGAAGAGTGCAGCGCTGAGCGACAAGGTGTGCATGGCAGAGGCCAATCAGTCCCAAAAAGGGAACGATAGGTCCCTTTTTGGGAACGATCAAGTATTAAGCCGCCGATGAGGGGGCAATCTGCTCCAGTGCTCGATCCACCAACAACTGCCCAAGCTCTGCCATTTGCTGGATCCCAAGCATGATTGCGCGCTGGGAGGTGTCCAGGTCGAAGGCCAGGTTGCAGGTCATGGCGTTGAGGGACGATAGGGTTTCGCTGGCATTGACCAGCAGCGCTTCGGTGTCTTGGTGAGGGTTGACGGTGAAGAGGTGGGTGGGGGGATTGGGGGTAGGTTTGACCATGATGAAACTCCTAAACAGTGAGTAAGGAGCGCCACCGTTCGCTTGCACGCGAATGAGGGTGGCGACCGTGCGCAGGTGTGCAAGACCGGGCCTGTTTAGGACACCCAGCAGGTCCGAAGACCTCCTGCGCGCAGCCGCCATAAAGCAGCGAGCACAAAAAACGCCCGTTGGATGGCTGGGCGTTTGTACGCCTAAACAGTTTCGTCGGACTTGCACGTCCGTGTCACCGTTTTTTGCGATGACGGGACGAAGACTAGGCGCGCCGGCTGCACGCGACAAGTTCATGCCTGGCCCAAAATCTTGCGGGAAAAATCCGAGGCATCGCCCAACGTCGCACAGCACTCAAGCCTTGTGAAGATCCACTGTGGGAGCTGGCTTGCCTGCGATGGCAGTGTGTCAGTCACTGCATCAACATCTGATACACCGCTATCGCAGGCAAGCCAGCTCCCACATTCGATCTTCACAGGGCTTGAGATCAGGCCAGGCCGGATTCCACCAACAACGCTTCCAACCCCAGCAAATCCGGCACCTTCGCCACATGTTCCCCCACCTGCACCGCCGCCAGCTCCAGCGCACACAACGGCACATCCACATAACTCAACTGGCTATCGAGCTTGTACGAACGCGGAATGCCCTGGATCACCAGGGCAATAAACTTCAACGTCGGCCGCCCGCCCAGGGTGTTCAACACCACGATCCGCGAACGCTCCCCCGTCACCACCGCTTCACCACACACCGCTTCAAAGCTAATCAACGGCAATTGCCGGTCACGCCAGGTCACTTGGCGCAGGTACCACGGTGGCGCGTCGCTAGCGGGTTCGCCGCGCTGGTAGTCGATCAGCTCGGCGATGGCGACGTTGGGCAGCACCAAATGACGGTCGGCCAATGGCAGCAGCAGGCCGGTGAGTTGGCTGGTGCGGTGGTCAAGCATGGGACTTGCTCCAGTAGGCGATGCTTTCCAGCAGCACCGACTCTTGGTACGGCTTGCCGAGGTAGTCGTTGACGCCGATGGCCATGGCGCGGTCGCGGTGTTTCTGGCCGGTGCGCGAGGTAATCATGATGATCGGCAGGCGCATCAGGCGCGGGTCGTTGCGCACCTGGATGGCCACTTCAAAGCCGTCCATGCGCGGCATTTCGATATCGAGCAGCATCAGGTCCGGGGTGTGTTCTTCAAGCACGGCGATGGCGTCGATACCGTCCTTGGCGGTGAGTACGTTCATGCCGTTGCGTTCCAGCAGGCGGCTGGTGACTTTGCGCACGGTCACCGAGTCGTCCACCACCAGCACCAGCAGCGGGCGCTTTTTCAGCGGGTCGTTGAGCACCAGCGGCGCGTCCACCGCCTGTGCCGGCAAGACCGGTTGGCGGGCGCGGATGTGCGCGAGCAAGTCGATGATGAGTACCACGCGGCCATCGCCGAGGATGGTCGCGCCGGACAACCCCTGCACCCCGGCAAACTGCGGGCCCAGGCCCTTGACCACAATCTCCCGCGTGCCCGCCATGGCGTCCACATGCACCGCCACCCGCCGCTCGTTGCACTGCACCAGCAGCACCGGCACCGGCTGGTACTGGCCAAGCAGTTTCGGGCGGCCGACGGTGTGCAGCAGGTCGCCCAGGTAGAACAATTCGTAGCGCTGGCCGGCGTACTCGTAACGCGGCGGGTCTTGCTGATAGTGCCCGGCCAGTTCATGGGGCATGACCCGCACCAGGCCTTCGATAGTGTTGAGCGGGATCGCGTATTGATCGTCCGCGCACTGCACCATCAACGCGCGGTTGACCGACACGGTAAACGGCAAGCGAATGCGAAAGTGCACACCCACCCCCGCCGTCGACTCAATAAACATCGAGCCACCGAGTTGGCGCACTTCTTCATGCACCACGTCCATGCCCACGCCGCGCCCGGAAATCTGCGTGATCTTTTCCGCCGTGGAAAACCCCGGTTGCAGGATGAACTGCAACACATCGCGGTCGCTGATCTCCTGGTCCGGCGCGAGCAAACCGCGCTTGATCGCCTTGCGCCGCACCGCTTCCAGCGGCACACCGGCGCCGTCGTCGCGCATGTCGAAGACGATGTCGCCGCCTTCGTGGGTCAGGTCCAGGGTGATACGGCCCTTCTCCGGCTTGCCCGCCAGCAGGCGCGCATCGCGGGATTCCAAGCCATGGTCCACGGCATTGCGCAGCATGTGTTCCAGCGGCGCCGCCATGCGTTCCAGCACGTTGCGGTCCATCTCGCCTTCGGCGTTGCCGACGATGAATTCGACGTCCTTGCCCAGCTCGCCCGCTACTTGCCGCACGATGCGCTTGAGGCGCGGCAGCATGCGTTCGAACGGCACCATGCGCGTGCGCATCAGGCCCTCTTGCAACTCGGTGTTGATGCGCGCCTGTTGCTGCAACAGGTCGTGGGCATCGCTGTTGCGCCGGTCGAGGGTGTCCTTGAGGTCGAGCAAGTCGGAAGCGGATTCGGACAACGCCCGCGACAGTTGCTGCAACTGTGAATGGCGGTCCATTTCCAGCGGATCGAATTCTTCATAACCCAGGCGCTCGGCCTCGGCCTGCTGGCGGCTGAGGATGCGGCCCTGGGTTTCGGTGTCGAGGCGGCGCAGTTGGTCGCGCATGCGCTCGATGGTGGTTTCCACTTCGCTCAGGGCAATGCGTGCATCGTTGACCTGCTGCTCGATGCGGCCACGGAAGATCGAGGTTTCGCCCGCCAGGTTGACCAGATCATCCAGCAACTCGGCGGAGATCTTCACCATGTCGGCCGCCGGCTCCACCACCGCCTCAGCCTTGTTCGCCGCCAACGCCACCGGCATCACCGGCTCGGCGCTTGGGTGCACCAGGCTTTTGATGCGCTCGATGAGTTTGTCCACCGAGCCCACCGGCAAGCCATCCGCCACCGCGTCGATCATCTGTGCCAAACGGTCGTGGCAGCCTTGCAGCAGGGCGAACAATTCCGCCGACGGCGCCAGCAGGCCGGCCGACAAGCCTTCGTAGAGAAATTCCAGCTCGTGGGCCAGATCACCGATCGGCCCGATCTCGACCATGCGCGCGCCACCCTTGAGGGTGTGCAGGTCACGCAGCAGGGTTTCGACTTCCTGGCGGTTGCCCGGTTCGGCCTGCCAGCGCAGCAGGGCGCTGCCGGAGCTGTCGAGGATATCGGCGGCTTCTTCGAGGAAAATATCCAGCAGTTCAGGGTCGGCGCCGGGGCTTTCCACGGCCGGGACCGCAGCGGCCGGTGGCGTGCTCTGGCGCAATGCCCGCACCTTGGCCACCAGCTCCGCGCTGTCGCTCAGGGGCTGCTGCTGTTGCAGTTGGTCCAGTTGCAGGGCCAGCCGTTCATGGCAGGCCATCAGCACCTGGGACAGCTCGGCGCAGTAGCTGTAGCGACGGTCCACCAAGCCTTCGTAAAGGTGTTCCAGCTCATGGGCCAGCTCGGCCACCGGGGCGATTTCGGCCATGCGCGCGCCGCCCTTGAGGGTGTGCATGTCCCGTTGCAGCGACGACAGCGGTGCGGCGCCGTCGGGCTCCAGCAACCAGCGCTTGAGGGACTGCCCGGCGCTGTCGAGGATGTCCACGGCCTCTTCGAGGAAGATCTCGACGATCTCATCGTCCACCGCCGTGTCCTGCTCCAACTGCGCCGTGGCGGCGCCCAGTTCGGCGATGCTCAGGGCGCGGCTGCCGTCGCTTTTCACCAGACCGGTGGCGGACGGGTCGAGGGCTTCGTCCAGCAGCTCGCGCAAGGCTTGCAGGCGTGCCGGCACCGCGCTGATTTCCTGGCCGGCGGCAAGCTGGTCAAGCATGTTGATGAGCGCTTCATGGGCCAATTCGGCCTCATGGAAAAAACGCTCGCTGACCGCCAGGCTGCTCTCTTCCACCGCGCCATACAGGTCGAGCAAGGCTTCGCACAGTTCGTCGATGGCGTGCAGGTCGGCGATGTGCGCGCCCTGCCCCAGCGTGGTCAGTTCGTCCAGCAGCGCGGTGAGTTCCTGGCGCTCGCCGGGGTGCTGTTGCCAGCGGCGCAACAGGGTTTCGGCGTCGAGCAGGATGTCCATGCCCTGGGCCAGGAAGTTGGCGATCAACTGCGGGTCGCGCTTGATGCGCAGGCCGGTGTTGGGCGCGTCGAGCAAGGCAGCCAGTTGCCGGTCGAGCAGGGCCTGGATGCGCGTTATCAGGTCCGGCGCACCTTTGATCGGCGCCAGCGGGTCGCGGTCCAAGTGGCGCAGGCCGCGCTGGAACAGGCCTTCAGCCTCCAGCAACAGCTCCACTTCATCCAGGTCCAGCGGCAGGCGGTGGGCCTTGTATTCGCGGGTCAGGTGATCCAGCGGCCGCGCCAGTTCGGCGATGGGCAACACGCCGGCCATGTACGCACTGCCCTTGAGGGTGTGCAGGGCGCGTTGCAGTTCATCGCTGACTTGCAGCGGCAGGTGTTCGGTGGCTTGTTGCAGGAAGTGGTTGAGGCTGTCCAGGTGGCTCTGGGCTTCGTTGCGGAAGATCTCCAGCAGCATCGGGTCATGGGGTTCGGCAGCCGGCACGGCGGTGCCACTGGCCAACGCGTGGGCGCGGGCGGCCAGGGCGTCGACTTCGTCGCGCTGGTGTTGGTCGTCGGTGGCAAAGTCGGCGATCAATTCCGGCAGCAGGGCTACCGCTTCATCCAGTACCTGCTGCACCTGCGGGCCAAGGGCCACGCTGCGTTCCAGCACGCGGTTGAGCAGGTTTTCCACGGCCCAGGCCAGTTCGGCCAAGACCAGGGCGCGGACCATGCGGCCGCTGCCTTTCAAGGTGTGGAAGGCACGGCGCATTTCGCCCAGGGCCGCTTTATCGGCCGCGCTCGCCAGGTGGCGGTGCAGCACTTCGAGGACTTCATCCGTCTCTTCGAGGAACACTTCGCGCAGTTCATCGTCGATGGGTTCTTCGTCGGCCGGTGGCGGCAGCAGGCTGCCCGGGCGTTGCAGCGCGGGCGGGTTGAGGCGCGACGTCGGGTTGGCCAGCGCATCGAACTGCGACTGGCTCGGCGCAGCCTCGGAAGACAACGCGCCGTCCGGCGCCACCAGCGCTTGGCGCCAGGGTTTTTCTGCCGGCAGGTAACCCAGCGCCGCCAGGGCCTGGGTGGCGGTTTCCAGGACCCGCTCACCATCGGCGTCGGGGTCCTGGAGCATGCGTTCGAGGTAGTACTCCAGGCTGCTGATTACGTCGGCGAAATGCGCCAGATCGTCGGCGGACGGCGCCGTGTCATTGAGCATCAACGCTTCATCGACGTAATCGGTGCAACCGCGCATCAGGCTCGCCGCCCGTGGCAGCGGGATCATCGCCAACGCGCCGCGCACCTGGCTGAGCAGTTCCGGCAGGGATTCCAGGCGCTGCCTGTCCCAATCGGCTTCGAGGCAGTCGATCACCAGTTCCTTGGCCTGGCGCAGGCACTGGCAGGATTCGCGGATCACCAACTGATGGATCTGCGTCAGGTCGGTGGTGGGCAAGCGGCTTTCTTCGCGGCTTTCCGGCTCGACGGTGCCGACCATCCCCGCCAGCGTCGCTTCGACGTAAAGCAACGCGCCGGCGACATCCATCAACACGGCGTCGTTGGGTTCGCGTTGGCCCTGGGCCAGGCTCAGCACCACGGCGAGCTGGTCGATGATGACTTTGCGCGGCTGGCCGAAACCCAGCACCGCCAGGGTGTCGGCGATCTGCCGCAGCGGCGCGAGCAGCGCATCGAGGTCGCTGGTGTGCTGGCGATCACTGCGCACGAACAGGTCGAGGCGTTCCTTGACCCGCACCAGTTCTTCGCACAAGGCGCCGAGCACCGAGCCCATGGCGTTGCGATCCGGCCCGGCCAAGCGTGCGCGCTCGGCATCCACCACGGCGCTGTCGGGCAAGGCTTCATCCAGGCCGTAGCGCTCCTTGAGGCTTTGCATGCGCGGCGTCGGCCGGGTGACTTTGGCCACGTAGAACAACAGGCTCTTGAGCAAGTCATCCGGGGCCGGCTGGTTGATCCCCGCGATGCCCTGGGCCAGCAGACGCTTGAGTTGTTTGTCACTGGCCTTGAGCAGGCTGCGCAGCGCCGGGCTGTTGGCGATCACGCCGGTGAGCATGCCTTCGACCAGCGCCGAGGTGACTTGCCACAGCGGCAATAGCGGCGCGCCCTGGCACAGCGCTTCGAGGCGCGCAAAGACCCGCGCCATGTCTTCCAGGTTGCTGGGGCCATGGTCTTCGCGCAGCAACCCGGCGAGGGCTTGTTGCAGCAGTTGGTGCCACTGGCGCAGTTGCGCTTGTAGGTCGGGCATCGCGCGCTGGGCCAGGGCTTCATCGGAGAGCGGTGCGATCGACAGCAGCTGCGGGCTGAACAGGCTGGTTTCCGACAACAGGCTTTCACCCCGCGCACTGCGCAGGTCGTTGAGCAGCGGCAGCACCACCAGCGGCAAGTCGCGGCGGGCGCTGTGGACGCGGTCGAGGTACAGCGGCAGTTGGCTGAGGGCCTGTTGCAAGAGGCGGATGCTTTCGTCGCGCTGGCCGACCTGCCCGGCCTGGAATGCCAGGGCCAGGTGTTCGATCTCTTCGGCCAGCAACGCCGCGCCGTAGAACTCGACCATTTGCAGGGCGCCATGCACCTGGTGAATGCCGGCCAGGCACTGGGCGATGACGGCGCTGTCGCCGGTTTCGACAAACGCGTCCAGCGCCGAACGGGCCTGTTTCAGGGTTTCGGCAATGTCGCCCTTGACCCATTCGAGGGCCACGTAGTCGTGCCGATCAACCATAACTGCTCCGCTTAGAATTCGTGGGTGGCTGGTGTGGCCAAGATTTCCAGACAAATGGAGATCAAATGTGGGAGCGGGCTTGCTCGCGAATGCAATCTGTCAGTTGATGTATCCGGCGACTGATACACCGC
>NZ_JANLGL010000216.1:0-9057 GCF_024655625.1 Pseudomonas sp. 18.1.10 | reverse complement strand
CCCCCCCCCCCCCCCCCCCCCCCCCCCCCCCCCCCCCCCCCCCCCCCCCCCCCCATTTTTCAAGCAGAAGACGGCATACGAGATGTTACATGCTGTCTCGTGGGCTCGGAGATGTGTATAGAGACAGGTGTATCAGCTACGAATCTATCGACTGACACTCAGCTTTCGCGAGCAAGCCCGCTCCCACATTTTTTGATCTCCAGTGTTTAGGGGATCGAGTTACATCAGAACGCCGGCTTGATCGCGCCTTTGTACTTCTCTTCGATGAATGTCTTCACTTCCGGCGAGTGCAGGGCTGCAACCAGCTTCTTCACCGCGTCCGAATCCTTGTTGTCTTCGCGGGTCACCAGGATGTTCACGTAAGGCGAGTCGCTGCCTTCGATGACCAGTGCGTCCTTGGACGGGTCCAGCTTGGCTTCCAGGGCGTAGTTGGTGTTGATGAGCGCCAGGTCAACCTGGGTCAGCACGCGCGGCAGGGTGGCGGCTTCCAGTTCGCGGAACTTCAGCTTCTTGCTGTTACCGGTGATGTCCTTGATGGTCGACAGGATGTTGGTCGGGTCCTTCAGGGTAATCAGGTTGTGCTTGGCCAGCAGCAGCAGCGCACGGCCGCCGTTGGTGGCGTCGTTCGGGATCACCACGTTGGCACCGTCCGGCAGGTCGGCCAGGGTCTTGTACTTGCTGGAGTAAGCGCCCAGGGGTTCCAGGTGCACGGCGCCAACGCTGACCAGGTGCGTGCCCTTGGCCTTGTTGAACTCATCCAGGTACGGCTGGTGCTGGAAGAAGTTGGCGTCCAGGCGCTTTTCTGCGACCTGTACGTTTGGCTGCACGTAGTCGGTGAAGACCTTGACCTGCAGATCCACGCCTTCTTTGGCCAGGGCCGGTTTCACGAATTCGAGGATTTCTGCGTGCGGCACCGGCGAGGCCGCGACCGTGATGGTCTCGGCGTGGGCGGAAAACGCGGCAACGGCGGCGAAA
This sequence comes from Pseudomonas sp. 18.1.10, assembly GCF_024655625.1. Classification (NCBI taxonomy): domain Bacteria; kingdom Pseudomonadati; phylum Pseudomonadota; class Gammaproteobacteria; order Pseudomonadales; family Pseudomonadaceae; genus Pseudomonas; species Pseudomonas sp. 18.1.10. Next base: position 8,082 of record NZ_JANLGL010000216.1, on the reverse strand, counting down.
GCAACCAGTAGTTTTTTCATCCAGCAAGCTCCTTGTTCGGGCATGTGCCGGCTTTGAGCCGGCAATGGCCGTTATTTACGAGAGTAATGTGTCACCAGCTTGTCGCCGATGGTTTGCAGAATCTGTACCAGCACAATCAGCATCACCACGGTGACGACCATGACGTCGTCCTGGAAGCGCTGGTAACCATAGCGTATCGCCAGGTCCCCGAGCCCGCCGGCACCCACTACGCCGGCCATGGCGGTATAGCCCACCAGGGCAATAGCGGTCACGGTGATTGCGGCAATGATGCCCGGCTTCGCCTCTGGCAGAAGCGCCTTGGTGATGATCTGGCGAGTGGTTGCGCCCATGGCTTGGGTCGCCTCGATGATGCCGCGATCGACTTCGCGCAATGCGGTTTCGACCAGTCTCGCGAAGAATGTCGAAGCGCCCACTACCAGCGGTGGAATCGCACCGGCCACACCGAGCGAGGTGCCGGTAATGAAGATCGTCGTCGGAATCATCACAATCAGCAGGATGATAAACGGCAGCGAGCGTATGGCGTTGACCACGAAGGCCAGTACGCCATAGGTGGTTTTCTGCTCCAGCAACTGACGGGGGCTGAACAGGAACAGCAGAATGCCCAGCGGCAGACCTACCACTACGGTGAAGAACAGCGAAGTGCTAAGCATCAGCATGGTATCGCCCGTGGCGACCCATATATCGGCCCAGTCAACTTTGTCGAAATAGTGCAGAAGTACGTCCATTAGCGCAGAACCTCCATATGGACATCAGCCGCGACAAAGCGGGCAAAGGCCGCTTCCAGGTCGCCGCCGGTAATGGCGAGGGTCAATTGCCCGTAAGGGATGTCTTTGATGCGGTCGATACGACCGGCGAGGATGCTGTAGTCCACACCCGTTTCACGGGCGACGGTACCCAGCAGCGGCGCGTAGGTCGCGTCGCCCTGGAACGTCAGGCGCACGATGCGGCCGGGGACGTGGGCGAAGTCATCGCGCTGCTCGTTTTCATCGACCTGTTCGGACTCTTGCACGAAACGCTTGGTGGTCGGGTGCTTGGGGTGCAGGAATACGTCGGCCACCGAGCCTTGCTCGACGATGACGCCGGCGTCCATCACGGCCACCTGGTCGCACACGCGACGGATCACGTCCATTTCATGGGTGATTAGCACGATGGTCAGTTTCAGCTCGCGGTTGATCTCGGCCAGCAGTTGCAGGACCGACGCGGTGGTTTGCGGGTCGAGGGCGCTGGTGGCTTCGTCGCACAGCAGGATCTTCGGCTTGGTCGCCAGGGCGCGGGCGATGCCGACGCGCTGTTTCTGGCCGCCGGACAATTGCGCCGGGTACTTCTTGGCGTGATCCGACAGGCCGACGCGAGCCAGCAGCTCGGCCACGCGCAAGTCGATTTGCTTGCGCGACAATTCGCCGGCCAGGGTCAGAGGCAGCGCCACGTTGTCGGCGACGGTCTTGGACGCGAGCAGGTTGAAGTGCTGGAAGATCATCCCGACCTGCTGGCGGAAACGGCGCAGGCCGTTGGCGTCCAGGGCGGTGACTTCTTCACCGTCGACAGTGATCTGACCGCCGCTGGGTTGTTCCAGGCGATTGATTAGACGCAAAAGGGTACTTTTTCCCGCACCGGAGTGGCCGATCAGGCCAAACACCTGGCCGTTCTCGACGCGCAGGCTGGTGGGGTGCAGCGCGGGGATTTCCTTACCGGCGACGCGGTAGGTTTTATGGACGTTATGAAACTCGATCACGTAGCGAACCTTGTGGGGCGCATGGAAAAGGGATCAGCGGTTAGCCGGGCGCGCATTTTAGCCTGTCCGTATAGTCTTTCTTAGCATTTCTTTTGCATTCATCCAGCGATTTGGCAATAACGCGATCAAAGGTCATAAAAAAGGAACGGCCCAAAACCCCATCAGTCACTACTTAAGCAATGCGCTTCCCGGGTGCCGTGCCTGGGTCTGAATAAGGAGTTTTGACTGATGAGTACGAAAAAGCCAAAGAGCGAGCTCGCCGGAACCGACACCCTGGACCGTAAGAACACCAACGCCAAGTTGCAGGCCTTGGAAGAATTTCGCTCCGACGCCACCGGCCAAGCCCTGCGCACTAACCAGGGCGTAAAGATTTCTGACAACCAGAACAGCTTGAAGGTCGGTGCGCGCGGGCCTTCGCTGCTCGAAGACTTCATCATGCGTGAAAAAATCACGCACTTTGACCATGAGCGCATTCCAGAGCGCATCGTGCATGCGCGGGGCACTGGTGCCCATGGTTACTTCCAGACCTATGAAAACCATTCTGCACTGACCAAAGCCGGTTTCCTGCGTGATCCAGGGCATAAAACCCCGGTATTCCTGCGTTTTTCCACCGTGCAGGGCCCGCGTGGCTCCGGTGATACGGTGCGCGACGTACGTGGTTTTGCCGTGAAATTCTTCACCGACGAAGGTAACTTCGACTTGGTCGGCAACAACATGCCGGTGTTTTTCATTCAGGACGCCATCAAGTTTCCTGATTTTGTCCACGCGGTAAAACCTGAGCCCCACAACGAGATTCCTACAGGCGGTTCGGCCCATGACACCTTCTGGGACTTTGTGTCGCTGCAGCCCGAATCGGCGCACATGGTGATTTGGGCAATGTCAGACCGGGCGATTCCTAAAAGCCTACGGGCCATGCAGGGTTTTGGCGTACATACCTTTCGCTTTATCAACGCACAAGGCGTCTCCAACTTCGTCAAATTCCACTGGCGCCCTACGGCCGGCACCTGCTCATTGGTGTGGGACGAAGCGCAAAAGCTTGCGGGTAAAGATACCGACTACCACCGCCGCGATCTCTGGGAAGCGATTGAGATGGGCGATTACCCCGAGTGGGAATTGGGCGTGCAGGTGATTCCCGAGGATAAGGAGCATGCGTTTGACTTCGACATCCTTGACCCGACCAAGCTGATCCCCGAAGAACTGGTGCCGATCACGCCGTTGGGCAAGATGGTGCTGAATCGCAACCCGGATAACTTTTTCGCTGAAGTCGAGCAGGTTGCCTTCTGCCCTGGCCATATCGTGCCGGGTATCGACTTCTCCAATGACCCGCTGTTGCAGGGCCGTCTGTTTTCCTACACCGACACACAGATCAGCCGACTCGGTGGCCCGAACTTTCATGAGTTGCCCATCAACCGCCCGGTGGCGCCGTTCCATAACGGCCAGCGCGATGCCATGCACCGCACCACCATCGACAAGGGACGTGCCGCCTACGAACCCAACTCCATCGATGGCGGCTGGCCGAAGGAAACCCCGCCCGCTGCGCAGGACGGCGGCTTCGAGTCCTACCATGAGCGCATCGATGCCCATAAGGTGCGCGAGCGCAGTGAGTCATTTGGCGATCACTTCTCCCAGGCGCGCCTGTTTTTCCGCAGCATGAGTAAACATGAGCAGGAGCACATCATTGCGGCCTACAGCTTTGAGCTGGGCAAGGTGGAGCGTGAGCACATCCGTGCGCGCCAGGTGAATGAGATCCTCGCCAACATTGACCTGGAGTTGGCCAAGCGTGTGGCGCAGAACCTGGGCCTGCCAGTGCCGAAGAAAGGCACGGTGCCGGAGCGCAAAGTATCGTTGTCGCGCTCGCCGGCCTTGAGCCAGGCGAACCTGCTGTCGGGCGACATCAAGACGCGCAAGGTGGCGATCCTGGCGGCTAACGGTGTGGATGGCGCGGCAATCGAGGCCTTGAAGAAAGTGCTGAAGGCCGAAGGCGCCCATGCCAAGTTGCTCGGGCCGACTTCGGCGCCGGTCACCACGGCGGATGGCAAGAGTTTGCCGGTGGATGCGTCCATGGAGGGCTTGCCGTCGGTGGCATTTGACGCGGTGTTTGTGCCCGGCGGCGCCAAGTCGGTGAAGGCGTTGAGCGAAGATGGCGTGGCGCTGCATTACCTGCTGGAGGCTTACAAGCATTTGAAGGCGATTGCGGTGGTGGGCGAGGCCAAGCAGTTGCTGGAGCTGTTGAAGCTGGAGGCGGATGCGGGGTTGATCGTCGGCGGGGATGCCAAGGCGTTGAAGGCGTTTGTGGCGGCGATTGCCCAGCATCGGGTGTGGGAGCGGGAGCCGAGGGCTAAGGGGATTCCGGCTTAAGTCATAGGTTGTTTTTTAAATCGCCTTCGCGAGCAAGCCCGCTCCCACATTTGGAATGCATTCCAAGTGTGGGAGCGGGCTTGCTCGCGAATAGCTTTATTGCGCCTTGCGCGGAATCAACACCACCTGCGCCGGGATCTTCTTCAGGATCTGCCGGTGCAGCTTCAGGTCATACGCCGAATCAATACGCTTGACCCGCTTGGTCAGCAGCGTGGCCAACCAGGGATAGTCTTCGGTGCGGGGCACCTGAATGCTCACATCACACTGATAATTCACCACATCGGTGGCAATCGCATCCAGTTGATGACGAAGTTCTTCAATATCGCGCAGGTTCAACGCCACGGTGGTGCTTTCGGCCGTCGGGTCGATGACCTTGGCCCCCGGCTTGGCTTCGGCGGCTTTCAGGGCGGCTTCGGCCTGGTCCAGTTCGGCCTTGCGGGCGTGGCTGATGGCGCTGTTGACGCCGCCGGTCAACGCCGGGGCCTTGGGCATCAGTGCACGGGCGCGGCTGAGGGCGGTGGCGGCGGCGTTGACGTCGCCTTTTTGCAGCACGATCTGGCTGCGCTGCAGGTAGGCTTCGGCCAATTGGCGCTGGTAAGGCTCCAGCGCGGGATCGTTGGGCGACTGGGCTTGCAGCGCGGCCAACTGGTCTTCGGCGGTGGCCAGCTCACTGCTGGCGAGGTTTTGCTCCAGCTGTGCGATGGCCGTAGCGCGTGCGTCCGGGGCCTGGACGGCGGCGGGCGGTGTGCTTTGACAGGCGCCCAGCAGCAGGGAAAATGCGGCAAGGAGCAGATAACGGGAGGTGAACGGCTTCATTCCTGCGACTCTCTATTTGCGCAAAAAGCGAGCAAGTCTACACCCCTCGACGGGGCAGGACAAAACTCAGCAGAAACAGCGCGGCGGCCGTGACCACAATCGACGGCCCGGCCGGCGTGTCCTTGAACCAGGACAGCGCCAGGCCGCCGCACACGGCGAGCATCCCCAGCAGGCTGGCGCCAATCGCCATCTGCTCTGGTGAGCGGGCATGGCGCTGGGCGGCGGCGGCGGGAATAATCAGCAGCGACGTGATCAACAATACGCCGACAATCTTCATCGCGACAGCAATCACCACGGCGATCAACAACATCAGGGCCATGCGCAGGGTTGGCACGGGCAGGCCTTCGACGGTGGCCAGTTCTTCATGCACGGTGATGGCCAGCAGCGGGCGCCACAGGGCGATCAGCAATACCAGCACGACAGCGCTGCCGCCGAGGATCCAGCCGAGGTCGGTGCTGCTGATCGCCAGCAGGTCGCCGAACAGGTACGCCATCAGGTCGATGCGCACTTCGTGCATGAAGCTCAGCACCACCAGGCCCAGGGACAAGGTGCTCGGCGCGAGGATGCCGAGCAGGGTGTCGGAGGCCAGTGGCTGGCGCTGTTGCAGGGTCACCAGCAGCACCGCCAGCAGCAGGCAGCCGACGGTGACGGCGATGGTCGGGCTGACATCCAGCAAGAAGCCCATGGCCACGCCCAGGAGCGCGGCGTGGGACAAGGTGTCGCCAAAATAGGCCATGCGCCGCCAGACGACGAACGAGCCTAGCGGGCCCGCCACCAGCGCCAAAGCCAAGCCTGCCAGCAGGGCGTAGAGCAGAAAATCAGCCATGCTTGCAGCTATCTCCATGAACGTGGGTGTGAGGTGCGGCGGGATCGTCGACCACTTCGCCGTGCAAATCATGGGCGTGGTCGTGGTGGTGATGGTAGATCGCCAGGCTCTGCGCGTTCTTGCCGAACAGCTCGACGAACGCCGGGTCGCCGCTGACCTGTTCCGGGTGGCCGGAGCAGCACACATGGCGGTTGAGGCACACCACCTGGTCGGTGGTGCTCATCACCAGGTGCAGGTCGTGGGACACCATCAGCACGCCGCAGCCATGGCGGTCACGTAGGCGGGTGATAAGGCTGTACAGCTCGGCCTGGCCGGCGACGTCGACGCCTTGCACCGGTTCATCGAGCACCAGCAGTTCCGGCTCGCGCAGCAAGGCACGGGCCAGCAGCACGCGCTGCATTTCGCCGCCGGAGATGCTTTGCACCGGGCTGTCGATGACTTGCTCGGCGCCGACTTCCTTGAGTGCAGCCTGGGCGCGGGCGCGGTCTACACCGGGCACCAGGCGCAGGAAGCGCAGCACGGACAGCGGCAGGGTCGGGTCGACGTGCAGTTTTTGCGGCATGTAGCCCACCCGCAGCTTGGGCTTGCGCCACACGCTGCCGGTGTCGGGCTTGAGCAGGCCGAGCACGGCGCGCACCAGGGTGGTCTTGCCGGCGCCGTTGGGGCCGATCAGGGTGACGATTTGCCCAGGTTCGACGCTCAGTGCGATGTTATCCAGCACGGCTTGCCCGGCGAACGTGACCCCAACCTGCTCCAGGCGGATTAGCGCGTTGCTCATCAAGCCCCCTGGCAGCCCGAGCACAGGCCGACCACTTCGACCGTTTGCCCTTCGACCCGGAAACCGACGTCGGCAGAGCTCTTGATGATGGCGTCGCTGATGCTTTTTTGTTCAAGCTCGATGGCGGCGTGGCACTCGCGGCAGATCAGGAACTGGCCCTGGTGCGCGTGTTCCGGGTGGTTGCAGCCAACAAACGCGTTGAGCGAAGCGATGCGGTGCACCAGGCCGTTTTCCAGCAGGAAATCCAGCGCCCGGTACACGGTAGGCGGCGCGGCGCGGCGGCCGTCTTGCTCGCTGAGCACGCCGAGGATGTCGTAGGCGCCCAGCGGCTTGTGGCTCTGCCACACCAGTTCCAGCACGCGGCGACGCAAGGCGGTCAGGCGCAGGCCCTTCTGTGCGCACAGGGTGTCGGCTTCCGACAGCGCGGTATGCACGCAGTGAGAATGGTCGTGGGGACGGCTGGCAAGCGGTGTTTTAGGCATGAGCGGCGACAGATATTTGATAGAGACGTTATTATGTTACCCGTTCCTACGCCATTGAGTGGTCATCGTGTCCCGACTTTTTCCCGTTTTTGTCGTATTTGTCGCCAGTTTGTTCGCAACCGGCGCCGCTCAGGCCGAGGTCAAGGTGCTGACCAGCATCAAGCCGCTGCAGTTGATTGCCGCGGCTGTGCAGGACGGCGTGGCCGTTCCAGAGGTGCTGTTGCCACCGGGCGCGTCGCCGCATAACTACGCATTGCGGCCATCCGACGTACGGCGCGTGAAGTCGGTCGACCTGCTGTATTGGATCGGCCCGGACATGGAGAGCTTCCTGCCGCGTGTGTTGAAAGGTCGTACAGCGGCGACGGTGGCCGTGCAGGACCTTCCGGGGATGAAGCTGCGTCGTTTCGCCGAAGATAGCCACTCCCACGCCGACGAAGCCGACGAACATGACCACGATCATCGCCCAGGCAGCCTGGATGCGCACTTGTGGTTGTCCACGGTGAATGCGCGGGTGATTGCGGCGCGCATGGCGTCTGACCTGGCGACTGCCGACCCGGCGAATGCCGCGCGTTACCAGAGCAACGTCAAGGCGTTCAATGAGCGTCTGGATGCGTTGGATGCCCGTTTGAAGGCGCGTCTGGCGACGATTGGCGACAAGCCTTACTTCGTCTTCCATGAAGCCTTCGATTACTTCGAAGATGCCTACGGGCTCAAGCACACCGGTGTGTTCAGCGTTGCCGCTGAAGTGCAGCCAGGTGCCCAGCACGTGGCCGCGATGCGTACGCGGTTGCAGGAAGTGGGCAAGACCTGTGTGTTCAGTGAGCCGCCGTTGCGTCCGCGATTGGCGGAGACACTGGTGGCGGGTTTGCCGGTGAAGTTGGCGGAGTTGGATGCGCTGGGTGGGTACACGCCGGCCACGGCTCAGGGGTATGAGCAGGTGCTGGAGAAGCTCGGGAATGATCTGGCCGGGTGCCTGGAGTCGCTCTGACAGTTAGCACAAAACCCATGTGGGAGCGGGCTTGCTCGCGAAGGCGGTGTTTCAGTGCCAGATGTACTGACTGACACACCG
>NZ_JANLGL010000215.1:0-9100 GCF_024655625.1 Pseudomonas sp. 18.1.10 | reverse complement strand
AGCCAATACCTACTTCACTGACACACCGCTTTCGCGAGCAAGCCCGCTCCCACATGTTCGACCGGTGCCGGGCCTTGCCCCAGTTGTTGATCGGCGCCCCATGAACCGCCTAGCGCGGTATACAAGCGCACTTGCGCAACCAACTGCGCAAGCTGGTCGACAATCAACGCCTGCTGCGCACTGAACAGCGAACGCTGGGCATCGAGGAACGTGAGGTTGCTGTCCACCCCGCTGCGGTAGCGGTGTTGCGCCAAGTCGTAGTACGCCTGGTTGGCCGCGACAGAATCCCGCTGTGCAGCGAGTTGGTCGGTGTAGGTCTGGCGGGCGGCGAGGCCGTCGGCGACTTCCTGGAAGGCGGTCTGGATGGCTTTTTCGTACTGGGCCACGCCTATGTCTTTTTGCAGTTTGGCGTAGTCGAGGCTGGCGCGCAGGCTGCCGGCGTTGAAGATCGGCAGGTTGATCTGCGGCTGGAAGGTCCAGGTGCCCGAGCCGCCCTTGAACAGCCCGGACAGCTCGGTGCTGGCGCTGCCGGTGTTGGCGGTAAGGGTCAGCGACGGAAAAAACGCGGCACGGGCGGCGCCGATATTCGCGTTGGCGGCTTGCAGTTGGTATTCGGCCTGGAGGATGTCGGGGCGCCGTTGCAACAGGTCCGAGGGCAGCCCGGCCGGCACCGACGCCACCAGGTCGGCGGTCAGCGGGCGGGCGGGCAGGTTGGCATCCACCGCAGTGCCCACCAGCAGGGTCAGGTTGTTGAGATCCTGGGCCACCTGGCGTTGATAGCGGGCCACGCTGGCGCGGGTGCTTTCGACACTGGTGCGCGCTTGCACCACCTCCAGCGCCGAGGCTTTGCCGGCGCTTTTGCTGCGCTGGGTCAGGCGCAGGCTATGATCGTCGGCGGCCAGGGTTTGCTGGGCCAACGCCAGCAGTTCCTGGTCGGCCCGCCAGGTCAGGTAGGCATTGGCGACGTTGGCCACCAGGCTCAATTGCGCACTGCGTCGCGCCTGTTCGGTGCCCAGGTACGTGAGCATCGCCTGTTCGCTGAGGCTGCGTACACGCCCGAATAGATCCAGCTCGTAGGCGCTGAGGCCCAAGGTAGCGGAATAGCTTGAGGTGATTGCGGACTGGCCAGTGCCCGTCACGTCCCCGGGCAGCTTTTGCCGCTTGCCCACCGCGCTGGCGGACACCGCCGGGAACAGGTCCGCACGCTGGATGCGGTACTGCGCCTGGAACGCTTCGACGTTCAGCGCCGCCACCCGCAGGTCACGGTTGTTGCGCAGCGCATCGGCAATCAGTTGTTGCAGCGCGGGGTCCTGGAACAGCGGCTGCCAGTCCGTGGTGACCGCCGAGGTGTACACCCCGCCTTGGGGATACTGCGCCGGGATTGGCGCGGCGGGCCGCTGGTAGTGCGGGATCAGCGAGCAGCCGCCGAGCAGGCAGGCGAGGGTGAGCGTCAGAGTGCGCATCAGGCGCCCACCATCCATTTCGCCAGCCCGTGCCGGCCACTGACGCCCAACTTGGCGGCAGCGCGCTTGAGGTAGGTCTCCACCGAGCTGTTTTTCACGCTGAGTTTTTCCGCCATCTGCGGCACGGTGCCGCCGGTCAACAGGCCCAGGCAGACTTCCTGCTCCCGCGCCGATAAGGTGATATCGCTGAGCGCCAGGCGCTTGTAGAACTCACGCTGCAATTGCGACTGCTCCTGCACGTTATGTGGCGCTTCGACCTCGCTGTGTGGCGCTTGGCGCAGGCTGTGTGCATGCCGCTCCATCAGGGGCAACAGGGTCTCCGAGAGGCACTTGAGAAACGACAACTCGGCGAGGGAAAAACCGCGCTGGGCGGGCGGGCGGTACAACGAAATCACACAGCGCCGGTTGGCCTGGCGCGACACCAGGTTGCACTGGTGCGAGCTGCCGCCCTTGGCTTTCATCTGGATCAGCAGCGGGGCCTGCATGCGCAACATGTCCCGCAGCAACGGATGGGTGTCGAGCGGGTGCAGGGTCTGGGGCGCCGACAACGCCTGCTTGAGCCCCGCGCTACCGAGCAAGGTGATGTCGAGCACGCTGTCGCGGCTTTCATCGAGGGTCCATTCACTGAGGTCGACCAGGTGGATCGGTACCCACTTGTCGACCAGTTGCAACAGGTTGGCGGCGAACGCCTCATGGCCACTGGTTGCAATCAACTCACCCATCTTGGCGTAGAAATGCGGGTTGTCCGTGGTGCCAATACTCTGCGTCAAGCTCATAGCCATCTCATCCTTGATGTCCAAAATCGTCAGCAATCAGCCCGTGAAATCCTATTCAGCCAGGTGATTTGTCCTACGTATGTAGCAGAAATGCGTGACACAAGCTGCCATAAAAACAACGTCATTAATTCGACGTTTCTGACAGTGTTTTCCGCCGAAGAAAAATGAAAAATAATTTTAAATGTTAGTTAAGTTATTGAATTAAATAATGAATTATTTTCATTTTGGCAGTTTTCAACCCGTCGACATCGGCCAGTCATAGCGAATGTCCTACATCCATTTAATCGTTTCAGCTGTAGGCCATCAGCCAAACCCAATTCCATCCATTTGGATGTCCGGGTTTAGGGTGACAGACAGGCCCCGGACCCCATGCTCAAATCCGGCAATTTCGCCGTAGGGGGCCTCCCTGCGTGGCCAGTGCCCTACCCATGAGAAGGATCTTATGCAGCCTCTACCCAGCCTGCCGACCCGCTTCCCCCTCACCGCCGCCCAACAGGACATCTGGCTCGACCAACTGCGCCAGGGCGACTCGCCGCTGTACAACATTGGTGGCTACGTGGACTTTGCCGGCGCCGTGGTGCCGGCGCTGATCGAACAAGCCGTCGCGCAGCTGGTGGCCACCCACGATGCGCTGCGCAGCCAACTGCATGGCGGCGTCGATGGCTTGCCCGAGCAAACCTTCGTGGCCGAGATGGCGGCCGAGGTGGCGCTGCATGACGTGTCGACGCAGCCTGATCCCGGCGCGGCGTTCCACACGTTGATGCAGGCGCAGATGGCCCGGCCCTATGCCCTGGCAGGCGAGCCGCTGTTCCGCTTCTTCCTGGTCAAGCTTGGCAGCCAGCACTACCGCCTCGGCACCCAGGCCCACCACTTGATCCTCGATGGCTGGGGCTTTGGCCAGATGCTGCAATCCCTCGCCAGTCTGTACAGCGCCCTGGAGCAGGGGCGAGCGGTGGAGCGATTGGCGCCGTCCTATCGCGACTTTATCGACGCCGACCTGAGCTATCGGCAGTCGCCCCGTTATGCCCGCGACCGCGCCTATTGGCTGGACAAGTACCAGACCTTGCCGGAACCGCTGCTCACCCCGCGCCACACCGCCAAGGCGCCGAGCAACACCTGGGTGCAGGCGTTTCCGCTGGCCTTGCTCGAACGCATGGAGCAGGTGGCCAAGGGGTACCAGGCGTCGGCGTTTCATGTGCTGCTGGCGGCGCTGCATGTGTATTTCAGCCGCACCCGCCAGCGTGAGGAATGGGTGGTGGGAGTGCCGATTCTCAACCGCGCCAACGCCCGCTTTCGCGCAACCGTCGGGCTGTTTGCCCAGGTCAGTGCGGTGCGTTTGCAGTTCGATGCGCAACTGCCCTTTGGTGAATTGGTGCGTGGCGTGCGCGACCAGCTCCAGCAGGACTTTCGCCACCAGCGCTTTCCCTTGAGCGAGATGAACCGTGAGCTGGGCCTGCGTCGCAGCGGGCGCGAGCAGTTGTTCGAGGTGTCGCTGTCGTTCGAGCAGGACGACCATGACCTGCGCTACGGCGACGTCCAGGCCCGGGCGGTCAAGGTCTCCAATCACCATGAGCCGCTGCCGTTGGCCATCCACCTGCGCAGCAACCGCCAGCAGGGCAGTGCGTGCCTGCATTGCGTGTACAACGAGGGGTATTTCCAGCACGACGAGGTGCAGGCGCTGGCGCAGGGCTTGATCTGGCTGCTGGAGCAAGGGCTGGACGACAGTGCGGTGCCGGTCGGTGAACTGGCGCTGGTGACCCCGGCCGAGCAGGCCCGGTTACGGCAGTGGAACGCCACGGCGCAGCCGGTGGTTGAGCCGCGCACCGTGCACGGGCGGATCGCGGCGCAGGCCGAGCGCACGCCGCAGGCCATTGCCGCGCAGTACCAGGGGCAAACGCTGACCTACGCCGCCCTCGACCAACAGGCCAATGGCTTGGCCCATCAACTGCTGGCCCACGGCGTGCAGCCGGATGATCGGGTGGTGATCCTCGCGCGGCGCGGCCTCGACACGTTGGTGGGGTTGCTGGCGATTCTCAAGTCCGGCGCCTGCTACGTGCCGGTCGACCCGGCCCATCCCGCCGAGCGCGTGCATTACTTGCTGCACGACAGCGCGCCGGCGCTGGTACTGGCCCAGCCCGAGTTGCTGCATCGCCTGCCCACGCTGGCGGTGCCCGTGATTGCGCTGGGTCAGGTGGCGCAACCGTCGAACCAGTCGCCCCGTGTTGCGGTCATCCCGACGCACCTGGCCTATGTGATCTACACCTCCGGTTCCACCGGTCTGCCCAAGGGCGTGATGGTCGAACACCACAGCGTCTGCAACCTGGTGGACTGGCACTGCCAGGCGTTCGAATTGCAGGCCGGCAGCCATACGGCGAGTGTCGCCGGGTTCGGCTTTGATGCGATGGCCTGGGAGGTCTGGCCGGCGCTGTGTGTGGGCGCCACGGTGCACCTGCCGCCGGCCCATGACGGCGCCGAGGATATCGACGCGCTGCTGCACTGGTGGCGCGGGCAACCGCTGGACGTGTGCTTCTTGCCAACGCCGGTGGCCGAATACGCCTTCAGCCAGGGCCTGGGCCACCCGACCTTGCGCACCTTGCTCATCGGCGGCGACCGCCTGCGTGCATTCCCCCAGGCGCAGCGCTTTGCCGTGGTCAACAACTACGGGCCGACCGAAGCCACGGTGGTCGCCACCTCCGGCCGCGTCGAGGTGGGGCGGCCGTTGCATATTGGCGCGCCGGTGGCGAATGCCTGCGTTTACCTGCTGGATGCGCAGCAGCGCCCGGTGCCCATTGGCGTCACGGGGGAGTTGTACGTGGGCGGCAAAGGCGTGGCCCGTGGTTACTTCAACCGGCCGGACCTGACGGCGCAGCGCTTCGTCGATGACCCCGACACGGGCGGGCGCATGTACCGCACCGGCGACCTGGCACGCTGGCTGCCCGACGGCAATCTGGAATACCTCGGCCGCAACGATGACCAGGTGAAGATCCGTGGCGTGCGTATCGAACTGGGCGAGATCGACGCGGCGCTGGCCGCTCACCCACAGGTTGCCGACGCGGTGGTGCTGTGTCGCGAAGGGCAGCTGCTGGCCTGGTTTATCGAGCGTGAGCCGGTGGCAATCGACGCGTTGCGCAGCCACCTGCAAGCCTCGTTGCCCGACTACATGCTGCCCGTGGCCTACACCCGGCTGGCGGCGTTGCCGCTGACCGCCAACGGCAAACTCGACCGCAAAGCATTGCCAGCACCGACTCAGGACGCCTTCGTGACGCGTGTGTTCGAGGCCCCGCACGAGGGCGTGGAAACCACCCTGGCCGAGCTGTGGGCCGAGCTGTTGCAGGTCGGCCAAGTGGGGCGCCACGATCATTTTTTCGAGCTGGGCGGGCACTCGCTGCTGGCGGTGCAACTGGTGCAACGCATGCGCCAGGCCGGCCTGCGTGCCGATGTGCAGGTGTTGTTCGGCCAGCCGACGCTGGCAGCCCTGGCGGCGGCGAGCGCAGGCCGCGACAGCGACGTGCCGGCCAACCGCGTGCCGGCCGATTGCGCCGTCCTCACCCCGGACCTGCTGGCCCTGGCCACGCTGGACCAGGCCAGCCTGGATCGCATCGTCGCCGGCATTCCCGGTGGTGCGGCGAATGTGCAGGAGATCTACCCGCTGGCGCCGTTGCAGGAAGGGTTGCTCTACCACCACATCACCGATGAGCACGATCCCTATCAGCAACAAGCGCTGTTCAGCTTTGCCGGCCGCGCGCAGTTGGAGGCATTTGCCCAGGCGCTGCAACAGGTGATCGACCGCCACGACATCCTGCGCACCAGCCTGGTCTGGGACGCCCTTGAGCAGCCGATGCAAGTGGTGTGGCGCGAGGCAAGGCTGCGGGTCGAGCCGCTGGGCGAAACCTGTGCACCGCTGGATTTGCGCCAGGCGCCGCTGATGGCCCTGGACTATCGCGAGGAGCCGCAGCAGCAGCGCTGGGTTGCCCGGCTGCGCTTCCATCATCTGGTGAATGACGCCACCTCGACCACGCTTCTGCTGGATGAAATACGCGCCCATCTGCGCGGTGAACAGGCGCGATTGCCCGCGCCGGTGCCGTATCGCAACGTGGTCGCGCAGGCCCGACTGCCCGCGCTTCAGGCGGCACACGAAGCGTTCTTTCGTGAGCGGTTGGCCGACGTTGACGAGCCGACCCTGGCCTTCGGCCTACAGGACCATCGGGCGCAGCCAGCCGACACCGAAGCCGCCGAACAGGCGCTGGGCGAACCCCTCAACCAGCGCTTGCGCGCGCAGGCACGGGCCTTGGGCGTGAGCGCCGCAAGCCTGTTTCACGTGGCCTGGGCCCAGGTGCTCAGCCGCGTGGCTGGCCGTGATGATGTGGTGTTCGGTAGCGTCCTGCTCGGCCGCTTGCAGGCGGGGGAAGGCGCTGATCGGGCCCTCGGCATGTTCATCAACACCTTGCCGCTGCGTCTGGATTTGGCCGGGCAAAACGTGGTCGAGGCGGTGCGCGACACCCATCGTCAATTGAGCGCGCTGCTCGTCCACGAACAAGCCTCACTCGCCCTGGCCCAGCGTTGCAGCCAGGTGGCGCCGCTGTTCAACAGCCTGCTCAACTATCGGCATACCGCTGCAGACGCCGCGCCGGACCTGGGGCCGGGCATCGCCTTGCTCAGCAGCGAAGACATCCTCAGTTATCCGCTGATGCTCACGGTGGACGACGTTGCCAGCGGCTTTCGCCTCAAGGCCAAGGCGCCGCGCCAGGTGGGTGCCGCGCGTCTGCTGGGCTACCTCGATATGGTGCTCAACGGCCTGGCGGATGCCCTTGAACATGCCCCGCAAAGCCCGCTGCGCGAGGTGCCGGTGCTGCCCACCAGCGAACTGCACCGCCTGCTGGTGGACTTCAACGCGACCGCCACCGACCACGACGCAACCCAGACGGTACAAGCGCTGTTCGAGGCCCACGCGCGGCACATCCCCCATGCCGTGGCGGTGCAGGCCGGCACGTTGCAACTGACTTATCGTGAACTCAACGAGCGCGCCAATCGGCTTGCATACGCCTTGCGCGAGCGCGGGGTGCAGCCGGACTCGCGAGTGGCGCTGTGCGTCGAGCGCGGGCTCGACCTGGTGGTGGGGTTGCTGGCCATTCTCAAGGCGGGCGGCGCCTATGTGCCGCTGGACCCGAGCTATCCCCGCGAGCGCCTGGCCTACATGCTCCACGACAGCCAGCCGGTGGCGTTGCTGGTGCAGGGCGCCACCCGCGACTTGCCGGGTGACGTGGCGATCCCGGTGTTCGACTTCGACCGCTGCACCTGGCAGCAGGCCCCCACCGGCAACCCACGGGTGCCGGGCCTGACCCCCGCCAGCCTGGCGTACGTGATGTACACCTCGGGCTCCACCGGCACGCCCAAGGGCGTGATGATCGAACACCGCGGCCTGACCAACCTGCTGCACTGGGGCTCGCAGCTATGCCCGAACGCCGAAGGCGGCGCGCTGTTGCAGCGTGCGCCGTTCAGCTTTGACGGCTCGGTGTGGGAGCTGTTCTGGCCGCTGGCCAATGGCATGCGCCTGGTGCTGGCGCGGCCCGATGGGCATCGCGAGCCGGCGTACCTGGCGCAGGTGATTCGTGATGAAAAAATCACTGTGATCAAGTTCGTGCCGGCGATGTTGCAGCAGTTCCTCGAACTGGAAGAGTCGGCGTTGTGCAGCAGCCTGACCGATGTGCTGTGTGGCGGCGGCGAACTCACCGAGGCCCTCGCCCGTGGCGTGCAGGCGCGCCTGCCGCAGGTGCGCTTGCACAATGTGTATGGCCCCACCGAAGCCACGGTGGACAGCAGCGCCTGGACCCTGGAACCGGGCGCCCGCGTGCCCGCGCTGCAATTGCCGATTGGCCGAGCGATCAGCAATACCCGCCTGTATGTGCTCGACGAACACGATGCACCGGTGCCGATGGGCGTCAGCGGCCACTTGCATATCGGCGGGGTCGGCGTGGCGCGCGGCTACCTGGGGCTGGCGCAGATGACCGCCGAGCGGTTTATCGACAGCCCGTTTGTGGCCGGTGATCGCCTGTACCGCACCGGCGATCTGGTGCGGTACTTGGCGGATGGCGACTTGCAATTTCTTGGGCGCAATGACTTCCAGGTCAAGCTGCGCGGCGTGCGCCTGGAGCTGGGGGAAATCGAAGCATGCCTGGCGGCGCATCCGGCGTTGCGTGAGGTGGCGGTGCTGATTCGGGATGAGCGGTTGGTGGCGTATTTCACCCTGCGTGGCGAGGCGCCGAGCCCGGAGGTGTTGCGTGCCCATGTGCTGGAGCAACTGCCGGAATATATGGTGCCGGCGGCGTTTGTACCGCTTGACGCGTTGCCGCTGAACCCGGCGGGTAAGCTGGATCGCAAGGCGTTGCCGGAGCCGGGTTTGGCGTCGGTGCTCAGTCGCGCGTATGTGGCGCCGGTGGGGGAGGTTGAAACGCTGATGGCCGGGATTTGGGCCGAGGTGTTGAAGTTGGAAAGGGTGGGGCGGTATGACCACTTTTTTGAACTGGGTGGGCATTCGTTGCTGGCGGTGAATGTGGTGGCGCGGATGCGCAAGGCTGGGTTGGAGGTGGATGCGCGGACGTTGTTCAGTCAGCCGACGTTGGCGCAGTTGGCGGTGTGTGCCGTGGCGCAGGTTCAGCCAGTGGCTGTTGCTGAAACCGCTATCCCTGCGCTCAATCGGCGTCGTCGGATTTGAAACCTGACCGCCACTGACTATGAGGGCGGGCTTGTGTGGGAGCTGGCTTGCCTGCGATAGCGGTCTTTCTGTGTACATATCCATTATTTGGGTTACGGCGGCTTATGGTTCCGCCCTTACGGCGGCTCACTTTGGAAAAGCCGGAGTGC
>NZ_JANLGL010000214.1:0-9154 GCF_024655625.1 Pseudomonas sp. 18.1.10 | reverse complement strand
AATATGCTGACTGATCCACCGCATTCGCGAGCAAGCCCGCTCCCACATTTGATCTGCAGAGGCCGATCTAGATCATCCGGCGCAACACCGCGCAATCCTCGGCATGCCAATCCACCAGCTCCGGCCACGGGTTCTCCGGCAAATTAACCAACACCGTGCGCGTCCCCGCCGCCCGGCCGCAATCCAGGTCAAAGCGGTAATCCCCGACCATCACCATCTCGCCCGGCGCCACGTCCCACGCTGCAGCCAGTTTCAACAACCCATCAGGGTCCGGCTTCGGCTTGGCATCATCACGCCCCAGCACATCTTCGACCGCAAAGCAGTCCGCCAAACCAATCGCTTGCAGGGTGATGTGGGCCAATTCCCGCGCATTGCGGGTCAGGATGCCCAGACGATAACCACGCCCGGCCAGCTCACGCACCAACTCCACGGCGCCCTCTGCGGCCACCGAACCCAGCGCCAGCTCGCGCTCATGCTCCAGCAGCCACGCATGCTTGGCCACCGCAACCTCCTTGGGCAACGCGGCCAGGTGGGTGAGGATGTCGTCCTCAGGCGGAATCTCCAGCACCTCGCGAATCGCCGCAAAATCATGCACGGCCACCGTGAGGGTGCCGTCCATGTCGAATACCCAGTGTTTAACGTCTGACAGGCTCATGCCCAATCCTTGCGATGGCGGATCAAGCCTTCCTGGGTCACCGACGCCACCAGTTGCCCGGCGCGGTTGTACACGCTGCCCCGGGAGAACCCACGGGAATTGCCGGCCCACGGGCTGTCCATGGCGTACAGCAACCAGTCGTCGGCACGCAGGTCGGCGTGGAACCACAGCGCGTGGTCGAGGCTGGCGACCTGCATGTCTTTCTGCCATACGGTCTTGCCATGGGGCAGCAGCGAGGTGGTCAGCAAACCGAAATCCGACGCGTAGGCCAGCAGGTATTTATGCAGTGCCGGCGTGTCGGCCAAAGCGCCATCGGCACGAAACCACACGTACTTGACCGGGTCGGACGGCTGCGGGTTGAACGGGTCTTTTTCGGTCACCGGGCGCACTTCGATGGGCTTGGGGCACAGCAGCTTGTCGCGCATGTGCTCGGGGATCAGGTGCGCGCGTTGCTGGGTCAGCTCCAGCTCCGACGGCAGGTTTTCCGGGCCGACCACCACGGGCATGGTGCTCTGGTGCGAGAAGCCTTCTTCGTCGTACTGAAACGAGGCGCTGCAGGTGAAGATCGGGTGGCCCTTCTGGATCGCGGTGACGCGGCGCGTGCTGAAGCTGCCGCCATCGCGCACACGGTCCACCGAATACACCACCGGCAACTTTGCATCGCCGGGGCGCAGGAAATAACCATGCAGGGAGTGCACGTGCCGCGCTTCTTCTACGGTCTGGCTGGCCGCCGACAGCGACTGGCCGAGCACCTGGCCGCCGAACAGTTGGCGAAAACCCAGGTCCTGGCTGCGGCCGCGAAAGAGGTTTTCCTCGATCGGCTCCAGGGTCAGCAGGTCCACCAGATCTTCCAATACTTGGCTCATAGAGCAACTCCTACAATCTATGGGGCATTCCGGGCTGCTTATCCGTGCAGCGTGTCCAACCATTGGGCGCGGGTGATGCGGTACAACACATGATGGCGCAGCGGGTCATCGGCTGCGACCTTGGGGTGTGCAAAATCTGCCTGGGGATCGTAATGCATACCGATGGCCTGCATGACTTTTTGTGAGGGCATGTTGGCTTCGGTGGTGAAGGCGACGATTTCATCCAGTTGCAAGCGATCGAATCCCGCGCGCAATGCGGTCCAAGCCGCCTCGCTCGCGTAACCCAGGCCCCAATGCTCGCGGGCCAGGCGCCAGCCGATCTCGACCGCCGGGGTGAATGCCGCGTCAAAGCTGACATTCAGCAGCCCGGTGAGGCCGATGAACTCGCCTGTATCCTTGCGTTGCAAGGCCCACAGGCCAAAACCGTATTCGGCGAAGTGGCCGCGAATCCGCCCGATCAGCGCGGCGCTTTCCAGGTGGCTCAACTTGGCCGGGAAGTAGCGCATCACCTGGGCGTCGGCGCACATGCGCGCAAACTCCGGCAGGTCGCTGTCGCGCCATTGGCGCAGCACCAGCCGTGCACTTTCCAGTTCGAGTATCGGCTCCATGGGTCCCCTCCCTTGCGATGTGCGTGAGTGTACAACGCGGGTAAGATCCGTCGCAGGTTCCC
The DNA here is from genome assembly GCF_024655625.1 of Pseudomonas sp. 18.1.10. Lineage (NCBI taxonomy): Bacteria > Pseudomonadati > Pseudomonadota > Gammaproteobacteria > Pseudomonadales > Pseudomonadaceae > Pseudomonas > Pseudomonas sp. 18.1.10. The sequence goes on along the minus strand of NZ_JANLGL010000214.1, from coordinate 6,963 downwards.
ATCAGAAAATCCCATGCCTTTGCCACTGATCTACCACGACGACTACAGCCCCGAGTTCCCGGCGGACCACCGCTTCCCCATGGACAAGTTCCGCCTGTTGCGTGACCACCTCGTGTCCAGCGGGCTGACCGAGGACAGCCAACTGCTGCGTCCGCAACTGTGCCCACCCGAGATCCTGGCCCTGGCCCATGACCCCGGCTACATCGCACGCTACATGGGCGGCGAACTGTCCCGCGAAGACCAGCGCCGCCTCGGCCTGCCGTGGAACGAAGCCCTGGCCCGGCGCACCGTGCGTGCGGTCGGCGGTTCGATCCTCGCCGCCGAACAGGCGCTGGAACACGGCCTCGCCTGCCACCTCGCCGGCGGCACCCACCACGCCCACTACGATTACCCGGCCGGCTTCTGCATCTTCAATGACCTGGCGGTAATCAGCCATTACCTGCTGGCCAGCGGCCGGGTCAACCGCGTACTGATCTTCGACTGCGACGTGCACCAGGGTGATGGCACCGCACGCATCCTCCACGACACGCCGGACGCCATCACCGTGTCGCTGCACTGCGAAAAAAACTTCCCCGCACGCAAGGCCCAGAGCGACTGGGACATCCCGCTGCCCATGGGCATGGGCGACGCCGATTACCTCAAGGTGGTGGACGACGCGCTCAACTACCTGCTGCCGCTCTACCAGCCCGACCTGGTGCTATACGACGCCGGCGTCGATGTGCACAAGGACGACGCCCTCGGTTACCTCAAGCTGACAGACCAAGGCGTCGCCGCCCGTGATGAAAGCGTGATGCGCCACTGCCTGGGCCGCGACATCCCGGTGATGGGCGTGATCGGCGGCGGCTACAGCAAGGACCGCCCTGCCCTGGCGCGGCGCCACGGCATCCTGCACCACAGCGCGCAACGGGTGTGGGCGTCATCAGGTTGTCATTGACGTGTGGGTGTTACCCACAATGCCTGTGGAACGGCCTGTGGATAACTTGAGCGTAAGGCGCTGTGAGCCAGTAACTGTATAGCTTGTAGGAAGCTGTACGTTTTTTGATCAGTCGTTTGCGTTGTCGTCGGGTAGAATGCTCACCCTGTTTATTCGACCGTAGCCCTTGCCATGCCCCAGACCCCACCTCAACACGTCACCATCATCGGCGGCGGCCCTGCCGGGCTGATGGCCGCCGAAGTCTTGAGCCAGGCGGGGCTGCGCGTGGACCTGTATGACGGCATGCCATCCGTGGGGCGAAAATTCCTGCTGGCCGGCGTCGGCGGCATGAACATCACCCATTCCGAGGCTTACCCGGCGTTCCTGTCGCGCTATGCCGAACGCGCACCACACATGGCGCCGTTGCTGCGTGGGTTTGGTGCCGAGGCGTTGTGCGAATGGATACATGGGCTGGGTATCGAAACCTTCGTCGGCACCTCCGGCCGGGTATTTCCTACCGATATGAAAGCCGCGCCGCTGCTGCGTGCTTGGCTCAAGCGCCTGCGGGACCAGGGCGTGGTTATCCACACCCGCCATCGCTGGACGGGCTGGAATGCCAGCGGTGATTTACTTATCCACAGTCCCGAAGGCGAAAAAACTGTCCACAGCGACGCGGTGCTGCTGGCCCTCGGTGGCGGCAGTTGGTCGCGCCTGGGTTCCGACGGTGCCTGGCTCAAGGTGCTGGAAGACAAAGGCGTGCGCAATGTGCCGTTGCAACCCAGCAACTGCGGCTTCGAGGTGTCGGCCTGGAGCGAGTTGATGGTCAGCAAATTCGCAGGCGCACCGTTGAAAAACGTCGCCATCGGCTTGGGTGACGACAAACCTCGGCTCGGCGAGTGCGTCATCACCGCCACCGGTATCGAGGGCAGCCTGATCTACGCGCTGTCTGCGCCGATTCGCGAGGCGATCAACCAGACCGGTTCGGCCACTGTGCATATCGACCTGTTGCCGAGCAAGCCTGTGGACAAGATTCAAGCCGCGCTGGCCAAGCCCCGTGGCTCGCGTTCGATGAGCAAGCATTTGCACAGCCAGTTGGGGCTGGATGGCGTGAAAGCAGCCCTATTGCGGGAGTTGGCGCCAGCTGAGCACTTCAACGACCCGGCGCGCCTGGCTGTGGACATCAAGGCTTTGCCGCTGACGCTCGTGAAAACCCGGCCAATGGATGAAGCCATCAGCACCGCCGGCGGCGTACCGTTCGAAGCGCTGGATGAGCGCTTGATGCTCAAGCAATTGCCGGGGGTGTTTTGTGCGGGGGAGATGCTGGACTGGGAAGCGCCGACGGGCGGGTATTTGTTGACGGGGTGTTTTGCCAGCGGGCGGATGGCTGGGCGTGGAGTACTCGAGTGGCTGGGGCAGAGCGCCCCAGGCGCCCGCCACATGTTGCAGGACAAATAAACTCAACAACCGCCGGCAAGAATTAAACTCAGTAATCCAAAGAGCGACTTGTATGGGTTGTTCCAAACCAGCCTGATGCGATCGAACCACAATGTTTCCGCGCACGGCCAAAGCACGCGGCCCGGCACGTGCGCGGCAGCTCTAGACCCTATACATCAGAGCTTAATCGTGTATTGAGATTGCCGGATAGGCCCGATCGAAATCTGATATTTCCTTAATCAAGAAAGCATCGTCTTCAGGGAGGATAGACTTCAGCTTTTCTATGTATTCGAGATGCGCAGCGTGACGTGCAAAAGGGTCCTCGTCTTCCAGGCGCGCATCATTGGCTTTGAAGGCACGACTAAGAAGCATGGCTCTTTCTTGACTTTTAAAAACCAAATCCTCCAAAGCCTTTCCAAACTTTTCCTCTTGATCGGGCTGTGGCGGTACAACTTTTTTAAGCAACGCAATATAGTTCCTGAGGGCCACAATTGCCGGGCCAGAGTCACCGTTCCCCAGATGCCCCTCATAGGCTGCGTATGCGTTTTTCATTTGTGCCGCTAACGGCTGATGATTGACTCTATTCTCTTCGCGTTGATCTTTCTTGTCGGCTTCAATTTTTGCATGAACAATCCCTGCCGCCGCCGCAATGGCGAGTCCAAATGTAGCCTCGATCATACTAACCTCCCATTCAATACCTGCCATCTATCTGACCAGGTAATAAGTGGTTAGCTACGCGATTGAGTTCCAGCCCTCTAGGCGAAACACCATCACCAAGTACGCCCACACATAGAGCGGCCGGTGCCATTGGCAACCTATAAATCGTAAACAGCTTAATCGTGACCTGTATCCAAATGAGCGGCATTGCGCCGCCCACCCTGTGCCCTAATCGTTACTTACTTCTTCTTGCGCGGCCCGGTATTGAACACCGGCACCTTGCGCACCGGCTTGATCGAAGGCTCCGACGGCGCCACTTCCCCGCTGTCCACCCACTTGCCCAGATTGCGCTTGCCGCCACCACCCGACGCCTTTGGCTTCTTCGGTTTTTTCGGCTTCTTCACCACCTGCCCGCTGGCATCGGTGTCCGGCACGCGGTGTTCGGGTTCGAAGTCCTGCTCCATCTTGCGGGTCAACGTCTGACGCGTGAGCATCTCGATGGCCGACAGCATGTTCACTTCATCGGCACACACCAGGGAAATGGCCTCACCGGTGTTGCCCGCACGGCCGGTTCGGCCGATGCGGTGGATGTAGTCCTCGGCCACGATCGGCAGGTCGAAGTTGACCACCAGCGGCAGGTCTTCGATATCCAGGCCACGGGCCGCCACGTCGGTGGCCACCAGGATCTGCACGTCGCTCGACTTGAAGCGGTCCAGCGCACGCTGGCGGGTGGCTTGGGGTTTGTCGCCATGGATGCCGTCGGCGTTGATGCCCAGGCCCTGCAACTTGTCCACCAGCGCATCCACACCGTTACGGGTCTTGGCGAACACCAGCACCTGCTTCCAGCGGCCTTTGCGCATCAGGTGCACAAACAGCTCCGGCTTGCGCTTCTTGTCCACCGGCACCACCCACTGTTTCACGGTGTTGGCGGCGACGTTGCGCGGGCTGACTTCGATGCTCAGCGGGTCGTTGAGCATCTGCCCGGCGAGCAGGCGGATGTCATCGGAGAACGTCGCGGAGAACAGCAGGGTCTGGCGCTTTTTCGGCAGCATGCGGTAGATGTTCGCCAGCTCTTCCGAGAAGCCCAGGTCGAGCATGCGGTCGGCTTCGTCCAGCACCAGGGTTTGCAGCTGATTGAGCTTCAGCGCGTTCTGGCGGAACAGGTCGATCAGGCGGCCAGGGGTGGCGACCAGGATATCGACGCCCTTGCGCAGCTTCATCATCTGCGGGTTGATGCTGACGCCGCCGTATACCGCATAAGTGGTCAGCGGCAGGTTTTGCGCGTACTCGGCGACGCTGGCGTGAACCTGCTCGGCCAGCTCGCGGGTCGGGCACAGGATCAGCGCACGTGCCGAGTTGGCGGCGACTTTCGGCCCTTCCAGGGTCAGCAGTTGCAGCAACGGCAAGGCGAAACCGGCGGTCTTGCCGGTGCCGGTCTGGGCCGCGGCCATCAGGTCGCGACCGGCCAACACCGCCGGAATGGCTTGCGCCTGCACCGGCGTCGGGGTCTGGTAGCCAAGCGTCTCAAGGGCGCGCAGCAAGGGTTCGATCAGGCCAAGGGAGGCGAAAGTCATGTAGTTACCGTAGGAAAATTCAGCGCAAGCACGCAATGCGCCGCAGTTTACCTTATTTCGGGCTTGGGCTTGCGCCACTGGGGCAGGCTGATAAGCAAGACCGCGCTGATAATCACCAGCATCGCCAGGGCTTCTTCCATGCCGATGGTTTCGCCGACGAATACGATCCCGAGCAACACCGCCACCGCCGGGTTCACATAGGCGTAACTGGTCGCCGCTGCCGGACGCACGTGTTTAAGCAGGTACATATAGGCGTTGAAGGCGATGATCGAACCGAACACAGCCAGGTAGGCCAGGGCCAGCCAGCCTTCCAGCGGCGGCATGGCGTTCAAGCGTTCACCGGTCAGCGCGCTGCCGATCAGCAGCGTTACGCCCGCCACCAGCATCTCCGCCGCACTGGCCATGGCGCCCAGGGGCAACGGCAAGCGACGGCTCCACACCGAACCGAACGCCCACGAAGCGGCGGCAAACAGCAGCAACGCGGCGCCCATCGGGCTCGATTGCAAGGTGCTGCCCATGTTGAGCATGGCAATGCCGGCGATCCCCAAAATCACACCGGCCCATTCCAGACGGGTATTACGTGCGCCCCAGAAATACCCACAGAGCAAGGTAAACAACGGCACCGTCGCCACCGCCAGCGCGGCCACGCCGGACGACACCCCGGAATGCTCGGCCAACGTCACCGCGCCGTTGCCGAAGGTCAGCAGCAAAATGCCGATCTTCGCGCACGCCTTCCACTGCTCCCACGTCGGCGCCGGCACCCCGCGCCAGCGCAAATAGCCATACATCACCGCCCCCGCCGCCAAGAAGCGAATCCCGCCGAGCATCAGCGGCGGCCAGTACTCCACGCCGATGCGGATCACCAGGTAGGTGGAACCCCAAATCACATACAACGCAAAAAAGGCGGCGATCAACGGTAAGGGAAAGCGACTTGGGCCAGGCATTGGGTGGCTCTATGGCAGGAGATGGGATGCTTATTCTAAAAAGGCAGGCCTATAAACATAAGTTACAAAACCTGTTTAAACCGCCCATACACTTTTCAAAGCATGGTTATGAGGGCTATAACCCATGCTTTCGAAAGCCACGCGTGACTGGAGCCTTATCATGGACAAATACGACCGCATGCTCCTCAGCGCCCTGCTCGAAGACGGCCGTGCGTCCTACGCGCAACTGGCGCGCACGGTGAACCTCTCGGCACCGGCCGTGGCTGAGCGCGTGGCCAAATTGGAGGCCAGCGGGGTGATTACCGGGTATCAGGCCAAGGTGGACCTGTCCAAAGTCGGTTTGCCGATCCAGTGTGTGATTGAACTGCGGTTGACCAACCACGGCAGCCAGAAGGTTTACGACGCCCTGGCGGAAATTCCCGAGCTGACGGAATGCCATCGGGTGACGGGCGACCCGTGCGTGATTATGCAAGCGGCGGTGGGTTCGATGCCGGAGCTGGAAAACTTGATTAACCGGGTGGCGAAGTTCGGGTTCAGCAAGACGTCGATCATCTTGTCGAGTGCGATAGAACGGCGGGTGCCGCTGGCGCAGTTGGAGGGCAATGGGAAAAATGGTGGCTGACACCGATCGTTCCCACGCTCTGCGTGGGAACGATGAACAGAAGGGTCTTAGGCAACTAGAGGATTAAGCCTACTGACAATTCAGAGCCGGGCCTCAAAGTGCTGAATTATCAATGGCCAGCAAGACCGATCTCTTTCATTTGAGGGATGTTTCCTAGAGAATTCCACGGCCTTGTTTACGTCGGATCAGGTAGATAGTCTCGCCCAGTCATCGAATATTCGGTGATCGGACGTGCAAGTCCGACGACGGCAATACGCAACAGCCTTAGCTCCCAACGCCTGCTTTTTACTGCAGGCGTTAGTTCGTTATGGCAGCTGTACGCGGGAGATCTTCGGATCTACCGGACACCGTCACGGTCTTGCACACCCGCGTACTGCTGCCACCCTAAATTCGTGTGCAAGCGAACGGTTGCAGCTTCTTACCTGACGGAGAGGCTACATCATGATTAAAGTAACCCCAGATCCACCCAGCTTCCTCAGCGAAGACGCCCTGCTCCACCGCCGAGCCATCGACTACTACCTCAAAGCCTCCGCCCCGGATGCGCCCAATTTCATCCTGAATGACAACCTGAGCTTCGAAGACGCCCTCGCCCATGCGGCAGATTTGCTGCATTGCGCGGTGGAGACAGCGCACTCATCGGCAGAATCAATGAATGTGCAGCAGCGCGCAGTGATGCATTTGGTAGAGATGGCGAAGGTGGTCGTGGATCAGGCGCTGGACTGCACACAGTCTCGATGAACGACGCATAACCCCTGTGGGAGCGGGCTTGCTCGCGAAGGCGGTGTGTCAGCCAATACATCTGGCGACTGGTACACCGCC
>NZ_JANLGL010000213.1:0-9231 GCF_024655625.1 Pseudomonas sp. 18.1.10 | reverse complement strand
GTATCAGTCGCTAGATTCGTTGACTGGCACTCCGCATTCGCGAGCAAGCCCGCTCCCACACTTGGCTCTACGCAAGGTTCAAGTTAAGTGCCACACAGCAAAAAGCCCCGACTCGCGAGAGCCGGGGCTTTTTTTGGTGCGCTACAACGGCTTAGCCGTTGAACACATCATCCACGCTTTGCAGCGGGTAGTTCTTCGGATACGGCAGGGTAGCCACACCCGTCTCGATCGCGGCCTTGGCCACGGCATCGGAGATCAGGGTAATCAGGCGCTTGTCCATTGGCTTCGGAATGATGTACTCACGGCCGAATTCCAGCTTGGCGCCACCGTAGGCGTCGCACACGTCCTGAGGCACTGGCAGTTTGGCCAGTTCACGCAGGGCGTTGGCGGCGGCTACTTTCATCTCTTCGTTGATGCGCTTGGCGCGAACGTCCAGGGCACCACGGAAGATGAACGGGAAGCCCAGCACGTTGTTGACCTGGTTCGGGTAGTCCGAACGGCCGGTGGCCATGATTACGTCGTTGCGGGTGGCGTGCGCCAGTTCCGGCGCGATCTCTGGGTCCGGGTTGGAGCAGGCGAATACGATCGGGTTGGCCGCCATGGACTTCAGGCCTTCGGCGCTCAGCAGGTTCGGGCCGGACAGGCCAACGAACACGTCTGCACCGTCGAGGGCGTCAGCCAGGGTACGCTTGGAGGACGGGTGGGCAAACATCGCCTTGTACTGGTTCAGGTCGGTACGCTCGGACTGGATCACGCCCTTGCTGTCGACCATGTAGATGTTTTCCAGCTTGGCGCCCATGCTCACGATCAGCTTCATGCACGAGATAGCCGCTGCACCAGCGCCCAGGCAGACGATCTTGGCGTCAGCCAGGGTTTTGCCAGCGATTTCCAGGGCGTTGATCATGCCGGCTGCGGTAACGATCGCGGTGCCGTGCTGGTCATCGTGGAATACCGGGATGTCGCACTGTTCGATCAGGGCCTTTTCGATCTCGAAGCACTCAGGTGCCTTGATGTCTTCCAGGTTGATGCCACCGAAGGTGATGGAAATGCGCTTTACGGTGTCGATGAAAGCCTGCGGGCTCTCGGAGTCGACTTCGATGTCGAAAACGTCGATGCCGGCGAAGCGCTTGAACAGCACGCCCTTACCTTCCATGACTGGCTTGGAAGCCAATGGGCCGAGGTTACCCAGGCCCAGAATCGCGGTGCCATCGGAAATCACTGCAACCAGGTTGCCCTTGCCGGTGTACTTGTACGCCAACTCAGGATCGCGGGCGATTTCACGTACGGGCTCGGCCACGCCAGGGCTGTAGGCCAGCGACAGGTCGCGGGCGGTGGCAGTGGCTTTGGTGAGCTCTACACTCAGCTTTCCTGGACGAGGATTGGCATGATATTCGAGAGCGGCAGTTTTCAAATCAGACATATCGGCATTCCGCTTTTACTGTTGGTCGACGGACCGCCGAGGATACGCGTGTCGTAAAGTCCCTACAAGACTGGGTAGTCACCGGTGTCAAGGCCCCAGAGCGCCGTACTTTGGTCTAAGGCCACGGGATACAAGGGCTCAACTGTTCACAATCGATTTAACAAATGTCTACAATTTTTTATTTAAACGTCGATTCAAGTGGTTTTTATCAAATTCCAGGCACAAAAAAGGCGCCCACGGGGGGCGCCTCTTTTTTCAGCGGGAAAAACCCAGGGGGTTTTTCAGGCTTACTCTGCTGGAGTAGCAGCCTTCTTGCCGAAAGCGCCGAAACGGTCAGCAAAGCGCTGTACGCGGCCGCCGGTGTCCAGAGTCTTCTGCTTACCGGTGTAGAACGGGTGGCACTCGTTGCATACGTCAGTACCCAGTGGCTTGCACAGGTTCGAACGAGTTTCGAACTTGTTGCCGCAGCTGCAAGTTACTTCGATGGTTTCGTACGCTGGATGGATATCGGCTTTCATGGCACTTCCTCGGGCTAGCGTGCCGCCACTCGACACTATTGTCGAATACCGCACGTAATTAGGCCGCGGATTCTACCAGACCTTTTTAAACGCGCAAGCGGCGCTGTGGGCGTGAAACTCCCTTTCATCAGAAAACCATCGGCTACCCCAAGCCCTCCCCTGTCTGCTAGGCTCCCGCCCCTGCGCCACCGCCTGCCTATATAGATGAGACCCCCGCGTGCCCGACGCCATTTTGCGCCTCGCCCTGCCCTCGCCCCTGCGCCGCCTGTTCGATTACCGCGCTCCGGCCGGTGTACTGCGGGCACAGTTGCAGCCAGGCATGCGTGTGCGCGTGCCGTTTGGCCGGCGGGAAATGATCGGCATCCTGGTGGAAGTCGCCAACCACAGCGAAGTGCCCGCCGAAAAGCTCAAGCCAGCGTTGGCGATCCTCGACGCCACGCCGCCGCTGCCGCCCGCACTGTTCAAGCTGTGCCTGTGGACGGCCCAGTACTACCAGCACAGCCTGGGCGACACCCTGAGCTGGGCACTGCCGGTGCTGCTGCGCCAGGGCGAACTGGCCGAGGCGCGCCAGGAGCGCTTCTGGTCGGCGGCACCCGGCGCGCGCCTCGACGACCCGCGCATAGCCCGCGCCCCGCGCCAACGCGAAGCCCTGGCGACCCTGGCGCAACATCCCCACGGCGTGGCCCATCAGTTGTTAAGCAAGCTGATGCTGAGCAAAGACAGTCTCGACCTGCTGCTCGCCAAGGAGCTGGTGCAGGTGGAAATCCGCAAGCACGCCCCCGACCCGCGCCACGAACACTGGCTGGCCCAGCCGGAATTGCCGCTGAACCCCGAGCAACGCGCCGCCTACGAGGCGATCCGTGCAGGCTTCGACAGCTTCCACGCGTTCCTGCTGGCCGGCGTCACCGGCAGCGGCAAGACCGAAGTGTATTTGCAGTTGATCCGCGAAACCCTGCAAGCCGGCAAACAGGCGCTGGTGTTGATCCCGGAAATCAACCTCGGCCCGCAAACCCTGGCGCGCTTCGAGCAACGCTTCAATGCGCGCATCGCCCTGGTGCATTCGGCAGTCAATGACCGCGAGCGCCTGGAGTCGTGGCTGGCGGCGCGGGACGGCGAAGCCGACATTATTATCGGCACCCGCTCGGCGCTGTTCACCCCGATGAAAAACCCCGGGCTTATCATCATCGACGAGGAACACGACGGCTCCTACAAACAACAAGAAGGCCTGCGCTACCACGCCCGCGACCTGGCACTGGTGCGCGCACGCCAGGAAGACATCCCGATAGTGCTCGGTTCGGCCACGCCGTCCCTGGAGAGCTTGCACAACGCCTACACCGGTCGTTACGGCCTCCTACGTCTCAACGAGCGCGCGGGTGGCGCCAAACAGCCGCGCTTCCTGCGCCTGGATGTAAAAAGCCGCCCGCTGGACAGTGGTATTTCCGGGCCGATGCAACAAGCCATCGGCCAGACCCTCGCCGCCGGCCAGCAAGTGCTGGTGTTCCTCAACCGTCGTGGCTTTGCGCCGACGCTGTTGTGCCACGACTGCGGCTGGATGTCCGAGTGCGAGCGTTGCGACGCGCGCATGACCGTGCACCAGCGCCACGGCGAGTTGCGCTGCCACCACTGCGGCCATGTGGAACGGGTGCCGCGCCACTGCCCGCAGTGCGGCAAAGTGGACCTGCGACCGGTCGGCGCAGGCACCGAGCGCGCCGAGGAGCGCCTGGGCATTCTGTTCCCGGACTTCCCGGTGCTGCGGGTGGACCGCGACAGCACCTCGCGCAAAGACGCGATGAACCAGTTGTTCGCTACTATCCAGAAAGGCCAGCCGTGCATCCTGATCGGCACGCAGATGCTTGCCAAAGGGCACCACTTTCCACGGGTGACCCTGGTGTCGATCCTGGATGCCGACGGCGGCTTGTTCTCCGGCGACTTCCGCGCCAGCGAGCGCATGGCGCAACTGATCGTGCAGGTCGCCGGCCGCGCCGGGCGCGCTGAAGAACCCGGCCGGGTGATTATCCAGACCCACCTGGCCGACCATCCGCTGCTGATCCAGCTGACAGAACAAGGCTACTTTGCCTTCGCCGAACAGGCCTTGAGCGAGCGCCGCTCCGCCGGGCTGCCGCCGTTTTCCCATTTGGCCCTGCTGCGCGCCGAAGCGCATAAACCGGGGCAGGCCGAAGGCTTCCTCGACGAAGCCTGCAGCGCCGCCGAACGTTTGCTCGGCGAACTGGGTCTGAGCGGCATCGAATTGCTCGGCCCGGTGCCCGCGCCCATGGAGCGCCGTGCCGGGCGTTATCGCGCTCAGCTACTCTTGCAGGCAACGTCCCGCGCGCCCCTGCATCGGCTGTTAAGTAGCCTGTTGCTTGCCCTGGAGCAAATGCCCAGCGGCCGGCAGGTGCGATGGTCGATGGATGTGGACCCAGTAGATTTGTATTAACCCCACAGTTTGGATTGTGAACCCCCTTAAATGTGGGAGCGGGCTTGCCCGCGATGAGGCCCGCAGGTCCGCCAACCCGTCTGAACGGTTGGCAAGCCCGCCCTCCCCACGGATAATGCCCAGTTTTTCCACCCGCGCATCGCGCGCTGTCGCTTGCGGCACAAAGAGAACACCATGAAAGACACCATTCGCCAGCTGATCCAACAAGCCCTCACCCAACTCGTCAACGAAGGTGTGTTGCCTGAAGGCCTGACGCCGGCGATCCAGGTGGAAAACACCCGCGACAAGACCCACGGCGACTTCGCCAGCAACATCGCGATGATGCTGTCCAAGCCCGCAGGCATGAAGCCCCGCGACCTGGCGGAAAAGATCATCGCAGCCCTGCCGGCGGACGAAAGCGTCACCAAGGCCGAAATCGCCGGCCCGGGCTTTATCAACTTCTTCCAGAACACCCAGGCCCTGGCTGCACGCCTGGACGCCGCCCTGGCCGACGCCAAGATCGGCGTACGCAAGGCCGGCCCGCTGCAACGCGTGGCCATCGACCTGTCGGCGCCGAACCTGGCCAAGGAGATGCACGTCGGCCACCTGCGCTCCACCATCATCGGCGACGGCGTGGCGCGGGTGCTGGAGTTCCTCGGCGACACCGTGATCCGCCAGAACCACGTGGGCGACTGGGGCACCCAGTTCGGCATGCTGATGGCGTACCTGCAAGAAAACCCGATCACCAGCAACGAGCTGTCAGACCTGGAAAACTTCTACCGCGCCGCGAAGAAGCGCTTCGACGAATCCGAAGAGTTCGCCGACCGCGCCCGTGGCCTGGTGGTCAAGCTGCAAGCCGGCGACCCGGAGTGCCTGGAACTGTGGGGTCGCTTCCGGGAGATTTCCCTGTCCCACTGCCAGGAAATCTACGAGCTGCTCAACGTCAAGCTGACCATGGCCGACGTGATGGGCGAAAGTGCCTACAACGACGACCTAATCAATGTGGTCAACGACCTCAAGGCCAAGGGCCTGCTGGTGGAAAGCAACGGCGCGCAGTGCGTGTTCCTCGAAGAATTCAAGACCGCCGAAGGCGAGCCGCTGCCGGTAATCATCGTCAAGGCCGATGGCGGCTACCTGTACGCCACCACTGACCTGGCGGCCGTGCGCTACCGCAGCGGCGTGCTCAAGGCCGATCGCGCGCTGTACTTCGTGGACCAGCGCCAGGCCCTGCACTTCCAGCAAGTGTTCGAAGTGGCACGTCGCGCGGGCTTCATCTCCCACCCGATGCACATGGAACACATGGGCTTCGGCACCATGAACGGCGCCGACGGCCGCCCGTTCAAGACCCGTGACGGCGGCACCGTGAAGCTGATCGACCTGCTCAACGAAGCCCAGGAACGTGCCTACAACCTGGTGAAGGAAAAGAACCCGGAGCTGGCCGAAGCCGACCTGCGCAACATCGCCCGCGTGGTGGGCATTGGCGCGGTGAAATACGCCGACCTGTCCAAGCACCGCACCAGCGACTACAGCTTCAACTTCGAGCTGATGCTCAACTTCGAAGGCAACACCGCGCCGTACCTGCTGTACGCCTACACCCGTGTAGCCGGCGTGTTCCGCAAGCTGGGCAAGGATTTCAGCGAAGTTGAAGGCCAGATCGTGCTGGATGCCCCGCACGAACAGGAGCTGGCGGCCAAGCTGGCGCAATTCGGCGAAGTGCTCAACAGCGTCGGCGAGAAAGGCACACCGCACATCCTCTGCACCTACCTGTACGAAGTCGCCGGCCTGTTCTCCAGCTTCTACGAGAACTGCCCGATCCTCACCGCCGACGACGAAGCCCAGAAGCAAAGCCGCCTGCGCCTCGCCGCCCTGGCGGGACGTACCCTCAAGCAAGGCCTGGAGTTGTTGGGCCTGGAAACCCTGGAGCGCATGTAAGTTGGCTGCCAAGAAAAAACCTGCACCCAAGCGCGGCGCCAGCCGCTACCAGGCCCCGGCGAAAAAGCCGATTCCGGGCTGGTTGTGGATGGCCATCGGCCTGACGGTCGGCGCGTTTATCGTGTTCCTGATGAAGCTGGACCCGGGCAAGGGCGACGACGTCAAACGGGTCAAGCAGGAACAGCAGAAGGCCACGAAAATGGCCGAAGCCAACAAGACTGCGCCGAGCCCTACGGCACCGGTAAAGCCGAAGTACGACTTCTACACGCTGCTGCCGGAATCGGAAGTGATCGTGCCGCCTGACGCCGTGCCGGAAAAAACCCTGCCGACGCCACAAGTGCCGACCACCCCGGTGACGCCAGCGGAAGCGGCGAAGATCGACACGGCGCGCGCCCAGGCCGCCTTGGCCGGGATCACCCCGCCACCACCGCCACCGGTTGCCGAAACCAAGGCGGCGCCGGTGACCAAGTTCTTCCTGCAAGCGGGCTCGTTCCCCAAGCAGGCGGATGCGGATCGCGTACGGGCGCAGATCATTCTGCTGGGCCAGGCGGTGACGGTGGAATCCGGCACGGTGAAGGATGCGACCTGGTATCGCGTGCTGGTGGGGCCGTTCAGCAACCGTGAACAGCTGACCGTGGCACAGAAGCAACTGGCCGGCGCAGGGTTTAGCAACCTGTTGTTACAACAACGCCAGAGCCGCTGATCTAAGGAACACAGCTGGCCCCATGTGGGAGCGGGCTTGCTCGCGAATGCGGTAGATCAGTCAGTATTTTCGGCGACTGACACACCGCTTTCGCGAGCAAGCCCGCTCCCACATTTGATCTATAGCGTTCTCAAGAGTGTGTCAGACCAATAAACACCACTCGTCCGCACACCGCCCCCACGGTTGAAATCCCCCCCACCATCCCCATATCTGTTTCCACCAGGGCATTTTCGCCCCGCTGCGTGGAGACTCTCCCCTTGACCACCATCGTTTCAGTACGTCGCCACGGCAAAGTCGTCATGGGCGGCGACGGCCAGGTTTCCCTCGGCAACACCGTGATGAAAGGCAACGCCAAGAAAGTGCGCCGCCTGTACCACGGCCAGGTGCTCGCCGGTTTTGCCGGTGCCACCGCCGACGCCTTCACCCTGTTCGAACGTTTTGAAGGCCAACTGGAAAAACACCAGGGCCACCTTGTGCGCGCGGCGGTCGAACTCGCCAAAGAATGGCGTACCGACCGTTCCCTCAGCCGCCTGGAAGCCATGCTGGCCGTGGCCAACAAAGATGCCTCGCTGATTATCACCGGCAACGGTGACGTGGTAGAGCCAGAAAACGGCTTGATCGCCATGGGCTCCGGTGGCGGCTACGCCCAGGCTGCGGCCAGCGCACTGTTGAAGAAAACCGACCTGTCGGCCCGTGAAATCGTCGAGACCGCCTTGGGCATCGCCGGCGACATCTGCGTGTTCACCAACCACAACCTGACCATTGAGGAGCAGGACCTCGCCGAGTAAGCCGTAGGCTTATTCCCGCTTGAGGCCGCCAAACACTATGTCCATGACTCCCCGCGAAATCGTCCACGAACTCAACCGCCATATCATCGGCCAGGACGATGCCAAGCGCGCCGTTGCCATTGCGCTGCGCAACCGCTGGCGCCGGATGCAACTGCCCGAAGAACTGCGTGTTGAAGTCACGCCAAAGAACATCCTGATGATCGGTCCTACCGGCGTCGGTAAAACCGAAATCGCCCGTCGCCTGGCCAAGCTGGCCAACGCGCCGTTCATCAAGGTCGAAGCCACCAAGTTCACCGAAGTGGGCTATGTGGGCCGCGACGTCGAGTCGATTATCCGTGACCTCGCCGACGCCGCCCTGAAGCTGCTGCGCGAACAGGAAATGACTAAGGTCAGCCACCGCGCCGAAGACGCCGCCGAAGAACGCATCCTCGACGCCCTGCTGCCACCGGCACGCATGGGTTTCAACGAAGACCCGGCGCCGAGCTCGGATTCCAACACCCGCCAACTGTTCCGCAAGCGACTGCGTGAAGGCCAGTTGGACGACAAGGAAATCGAGATCGAAGTGGCCGAAGTCTCCGGCGTCGATATCTCTGCGCCGCCGGGCATGGAAGAAATGACCAGCCAGTTGCAGAACCTGTTCGCCAACATGGGCAAGGGCAAAAAGAAAGCCCGCAAGCTCAAGGTGAAGGAAGCGCTGAAACTGGTGCGCGACGAAGAAGCCGGGCGCCTGGTGAATGAGGAAGAACTCAAGGCCAAGGCCCTGGAAGCCGTCGAGCAGCACGGCATCGTGTTTATCGATGAGATCGACAAGGTGGCCAAGCGCGGCAACTCCGGTGGCGTCGATGTCTCCCGCGAAGGCGTACAGCGCGACCTGCTGCCGCTGATCGAAGGCTGCACCGTGAACACCAAGCTGGGCATGGTCAAGACCGACCACATCCTGTTTATCGCCTCCGGTGCGTTCCACCTGAGCAAGCCCAGCGACCTGGTGCCGGAGCTGCAAGGCCGCCTGCCGATTCGCGTGGAACTCAAGGCGCTGACCCCGGGCGACTTCGAGCGCATCCTCAGCGAACCGCATGCCTCGCTCACCGAGCAATACCGTGAGCTGCTGAAAACCGAAGGCCTGGGCATCGAATTCCAGCCGGACGGTATCAAGCGTCTGGCGGAGATCGCCTGGCAGGTCAACGAGAAGACCGAGAACATCGGTGCGCGTCGTTTGCACACCTTGCTGGAGCGGTTGCTGGAGGAAGTGTCCTTCAGTGCTGGCGACCTGGCTGGGGCGCAGAATGGCGAAGTGATCAAGATCGACGCGGATTACGTCAACAGCCATCTGGGCGAATTGGCGCAGAACGAAGATCTGTCTCGCTACATTCTGTAAGCTTCACGCAGAACCGCTTTGCTTTATTGTGGGAGCGGGCTTGCTCGCGAATGCGGTGTATCAGTCAATACTTGTGTGA
>NZ_JANLGL010000212.1:0-9232 GCF_024655625.1 Pseudomonas sp. 18.1.10 | reverse complement strand
CAGTCAAAGATGTTCCAACTGAACCACCGCATTCGCGAGCAAGCCCGCTCCCACATTTTTAACCGAGTTGGGTCAGGTGTGCAGGCGTACCCAAACAGTGACCAATACAGTCGCGGCCATCAACCAAGCGACTGCCGCGACGGCCAGCGATGCTTCAAGCCGCAACCGATCCACCACCACATACAACGTCGCCAAATACACAAAATACGGAATGATCGACCACATCCCGAACAGGATCGTGGTCTTCAAATCCTCCACCGAACGGCCTTTGCCGACGATGTAGTGGGCGATCAACGCAAAGGTCGGAAACAGCGGCACCAGGCCCGCAATGTAATAGTTTTTGGTCTTGGCCAGCGCGGCCAGGATCAACACGACGGCCGCGCCCAGGGCGGCTTTCAGGAACAGATCCATCAGTGGCTCAACCCGTATTTCTTGACCTTGTCGAACAAGGTGGTCTTGGCCATGCCCAGTTCCAGGCTGGCCTGGGTCAGGTTGCCGCCGCTGCGTTGCAGGGCGTCGCCCAGCAGGTTGCGTTCGAAGGCTTCCACCGCTTCGGTGAATGCCAGGCCTTGGCCGCTGCCGGCGGCGCCGCTTTTCTTGAAGGCGGGCAGGCCAAGGGCGAAGCGTTCGGCGACGTTGCGCAGTTCGCGCACGTTGCCCGGCCAGTCGTGGCTCATGAGGCTCGACACGGTCTGGTTGTCCAGCTCTGGCGCGGCGCGGTCAAAGCGCAGGGACGACTGCTGCAGGAAGTGTTCGAACAGTTGCAGGATGTCTTCGCGGCGCTCGCGCAGGGGCGGCAGTTCCAGGGTCACCACGTTGAGGCGGTAATACAGGTCGCTGCGGAACTGGCTGGCGCGGCTCAACTCGTCGAGGTCGGACTTGGTGGCGGCGATCACCCGGCAATCCACCGCCACGCTCTGGTTCGAGCCCAGGCGTTCGAGGGTGCGTTCCTGCAACACCCGCAGCAATTTGATTTGCAGGTTGATCGGCATGCTTTCCACTTCGTCGAGGAACAGCGTGCCGTCGTGGGCGTGTTCGATCTTGCCGATGCGGCGTTTGCCGGCGCCGGTGAAGGCGTTGGCTTCGTGGCCGAA
Organism: Pseudomonas sp. 18.1.10; assembly: GCF_024655625.1. Taxonomy (NCBI): domain Bacteria; kingdom Pseudomonadati; phylum Pseudomonadota; class Gammaproteobacteria; order Pseudomonadales; family Pseudomonadaceae; genus Pseudomonas; species Pseudomonas sp. 18.1.10. Next base: position 8,138 of record NZ_JANLGL010000212.1, on the reverse strand, counting down.
AATCTCGCTTTCGAACAGGTTTTCCGGTAGGCCGCCGCAGTTCAGGGCGACGAACTGGTGCGCGTGGCGGCGGCTGAAATCATGCAGGCAACGGGCGACCAGTTCCTTGCCGGTGCCGGTCTCGCCTTCGATCAGCACGTTGGCCGAGGTGTCGGCGACGTTGGCGATCAGCTCGCGCAGGTTCTGCATGGCCGGCGAGCGGCCGATGATGCGGCCTTCCAGGGAATCGCGCTCGGCCAGCTGGCGACGCAGCGCCCAGACTTCCCGCGCCAGCCCGCGTTGCTCCAGGGCGCGGCGGGCGACATCCACCAGGCGTTCGGGTGAGAAGGGTTTTTCCATGAAGTCATAGGCGCCATTGCGCATCGCGCCGACGGCCATGGAGATATCGCCATGCCCGGTAATCAGCACCACCGGCAGGCTTTTATCCAGGGCCTTGAGGCGGGTCAGCAACTCCAGGCCGTCGATGCCCGGCAGGCGGATATCGCTGATGACAATGCCCGCGAAGTTCTCGCCGATACGCTTGAGCGCCTCTTCGGCGCTGGCCACGCCGACGCTGGGAATATCTTCCAGGGCCAGGGCTTGCTGGCAACCCAGCAGCACGTGGGGATCGTCTTCGACAATCAGCACGGTGAGGTCTTTCGGATCAGTAGTCATGTCGGCTCAGCTTTTTGAGCGCCCACCAACGGCAGGCACAGGACAAAGGCGGTACCACCACCGACCGGATGCTCCACGGCAAGGTTGCCGCCGGTGGCTGCGGCGAGGCTGGCGGACAGGGTCAGGCCCAGGCCCAGGCCTTGCTCGCCGGGTTTGGTGGTGAAGAACGGTTCGAACAAATGCTTGCGCGCCTCGGGGTCGATGCCGTGGCCGTTGTCGCGCACGTGCAGGCGGTATTTGCCCTCGGCGCTGCTGCCGTCCAGCCACAGTTCGGGGGCCGGCTGGGCTTGCATGGCGTCGAGGGCGTTGCCGATCAGGTTAACCAGGATCTGCTCCAGGCGCGTCTGGTCGATCTGCAATTGAGCGTGGGAAAAGTCGCGGTGTACGGTCAGCGGCAGGCTGTCCAGGCGTGCGCCGAGGACCTGGAACGCGGCATCCACCGCCTTGCCCAGGTTGGCTTCGCCCTGGTCGTCACCGCGCCGGGCGAACGAGCGCAGGCTGGCGGTGATGCGGCCCATGCGGTCGATCAGTTCGTTGATGGTCTTGAGGTTGGCGCTGGCGGTGTCGAGGGCGCCGCGTTCAAGGAAGCGCACGGTATTGCCGGACAAGGTGCGCAGCGCGGCCAGCGGCTGGTTCAATTCGTGGGCGATGCTGGTGGACATCTGGCCGATGGCGGCCAGTTTGCCGGCCTGCACCAGTTCATCCTGGGCGCGGCGCAGGGTCTCTTCGGCCTGGCGCCGTTCGCGGATCTGGCCCTTGAGCCGTTCGTTGCTGGCGCGCAGGTCGGTGGTGCGTTCGGCAATCCGACGCTCCAGCTGGCTGTTGGCTTCCTGCAAGGCTTCCCTTGCAGCGAGGCGCGTGGCGATGACCTTGCGCCGCTCGTTCCAGGCGATCAGCAGGAAGGCCACCAGGCCAAAGGCCACGGCCACCAGGATGCCCTGGTTGATCGCGGCGCGGCGCAGGTCGTTGAGCGGGGTGAGCAGGGTGAAGTTCCACGGCGTGTCGTTCAGCGGGCGGGTTTGCGCCAGGTAGCTGACTTCGTGTTCGTCGTTGACCACTTCGCTGTTGGCCGGGAAGGTGAGCTTCTCGCTGCCTTCGTTGAGGCGCTCGCGGGCCAGGGGTTCCAGCTCGTTGAGCGTCGCCCAGTAATATTGCAGGCTGTGGGCCAGGCGGTCCTTGGTGTCATCGCTGAGCGGGCGCACGGCTTTGAGGCGGCGGGCCGGGTCGCTGGAGAGGATGATGATGCCGTTCTCGTCGCTGACAAAGGCTTCGAGGCGCGCGCGCTGCCAGCGTTCTTCCAGGGCTTCCAGGCGCACTTTGACCACGGCCACGCCGATGATCTTGCCGTGCTCCTCCAGGCCATGGGCCAGGTAGTAGCCGGGCTCGCCGTTGGTGCTGCCGATGCCGTAGAAACGCCCGGGCTGGCCGCGTACGGCGTTCTGGAAATAGGCGCGAAAGGACAGGTCTTCACCCTGGTAACTGTCGGCGTCGCGCCAGTTACTGGTGGCCAGCACACGGCCGGTGGTGTCCATCACGTAGATGGCCCGGCTGCGACTGCGTCGGTTCAGGCCTTCAAGGTAGTCGTTGACCGATTTGCGGGTTTCCTGGCTCGGCTCGGCCAGCAGCCTGGAGACGCTGGCTTCCAGCTCCAGCAGGCTTGGCAGGTAGGTGTATTTGCTCAGTTCGCTTTCGACAGTACGGGCGTGCAGCTCCAGCTGGCGTTCGCCGTTGTCGCTGAGGGTGCGGATGCCATAGTACTCACTGATCCAGAAGCCGACATAACCCAGGCCGATCATCAGGGCGACGATCAACGGCGGCAGGAACAGTTGGCGGATCAGGCGTGGTTTCACGGCAAGTGATGGCGGTGCGGCGCGAAATTGGTTGGGGTCGCATTTCATCACAGATGCCTTGGGTCAACCAGAGCTAGCCATCCTGCGCGGACCAATGTGGGAGCGGGCTTGTGTGGGAGCGGGCTTGCTCGCGAATGCGGTGGGTCAATGAAGAACCTATCGACTGACACTACGCCTTCGCGAGCAAGCCCGCTCCCACACAGCCCGCTCCCACACAAGCCCACTGTCACATGGACCGGTTTCTACAGTGGAAGCTGTGTAGTACTTAGTGTTGCAGGATTTTCTCAAGGAAGTGCTGCGCGCGTTCGGAGCGGGCGCTGATGTCGCCGAAGAACTCTTCTTTCGGGCAGTCTTCGATGATCTTGCCGGCGTCCATGAAGATCACGCGGTCGGCCACTTTGCGGGCGAAGCCCATTTCGTGGGTCACGCACATCATGGTCATGCCTTCCTGGGCCAGCTGCACCATCACGTCGAGCACTTCGTTGACCATTTCCGGGTCGAGGGCCGAGGTCGGTTCGTCGAACAGCATGACGATCGGGTCCATGGCCAGCGCGCGGGCAATCGCCACACGTTGTTGCTGGCCGCCGGAGAGTTGGCCAGGGTGCTTGTGGGCATGCGCCGACAGGCCGACGCGCTCCAGCAGTTGCAGGCCTTTCTTCGTGGCTTCTTCCTTGCTGCGGCCCAGCACCTTGATCTGCGCGATGGTCAGGTTTTCGGTGATGGTCAGGTGCGGGAACAGCTCGAAGTGCTGGAACACCATGCCCACGCGCGAGCGCAGTTTCGGCAGGTTGGTCTTCGGGTCGGCGATGGAGGTGCCGTCCACGATGATGTCGCCCTTCTGGAACGGTTCCAGTGCGTTGACGCACTTAATCAAGGTGGACTTGCCCGAGCCGGACGGCCCGCACACCACGATCACTTCGCCTTTTTTGACATCAGTGCTGCAATCGGTCAGCACCTGGAAGTCGCCATACCACTTGTTGATGTTCTTGATAGAGATCATACGGCAAACCTTTTTTGCAGACGCTTGACCAGCAGCGAGGCGGAAAAGCTGATGATGAAGTAGACGACACCGGCAAAGATCAGGAACTCATTGGAGCGGCCGATGATGTCGCCGTTGGAGCGGGCGGAGTTGAGGAAGTCCACCAGGCCCACGGTGTAGACCAGCGAGGTGTCCTGGAACAGGATGATCGACTGTTGCAGCAGCAACGGGGTCATCTTGCGGAACGCCTGGGGCAGGATGATGAGGCGCATGGTTTGGCCATAGGTCATGCCCATCGCTTGCGCTGCGCCCATCTGGCCCTTGGGGATCGACTGCACGCCGGCCCGCACGATTTCACAGAAGTACGCGGCTTCGAACATCATGAACGCCACGACGCAAGACGTGAACGCGCCGATCGGGGTGTCTTCGCCAGTGATCCAGCGCAGCACGAACGGCACCGCCAGGTAGAACCAGGTAATCACCAGCAGCAACGGGATCGAGCGGAAGTAGTTCACGTAGGCGCCGGCCAGGCGTGACAGCAACTTGTTGGACGACAGGCGCATCAGCGCGAGGACCGTACCCAATGCGATGCCGCCGACCACGCCCATGACCATCAGCTGCAAGGTCATGACCATACCGTTCCACAAGCCTGGGATAGCGGGGATGATACCGCTGAAATCGAGTTCCATTATTTACCCCCCACGGAGATCAGGCCGGGCACTGCGACTTTCTTCTCGACCAGGCGCATGAGCAGCATCAGGCTCATGTTCAGGGTGAAGTAGATCAGCGTGGCCAGGGTGAAGGCTTCAAACAGGTTGGCCGAGAACTCGGCGGTCTGCTTGGTTTGCGCCAGCAATTCCATCAGGCCGATCAAGGACGCCACGGAGGAGTTCTTGAACACGTTGAGGAATTCCGAGGTAAGCGGCGGAATGATGATCCGGTAGGCCTGGGGCAGCAGCACGTTCCAGTAGATCTGCGGCAGCTTGAAGCCCATGGCCCGCGCGGCGGATTCCTGGCCCCGTGGCAGTGCCTGGATGCCGGTACGCACTTGCTCGCACACCCGGGCGGCGGTGAACAGGCCCAGGCACACGACAACGCTCAGGTAGGCCGAGGTGGTCGGGTTGAGGTCTTGTTTGTACCAGTCCTGCAGGTTTTGCGGCAGCAGGTCGGGGATCAGGAAGTACCAGATGAACAGCTGCACCAGCAGCGGCACGTTACGAAACAGTTCCACGTAGCAGGTCGCGATGCCCGATACGAGGCGGTTTGGCACGGTGCGCATGACCCCCAGAATGGAGCCCAGCAGCAAGGCGATAATCCATGCCACGACAGCGATGGCGATGGTCCAGCCCAGGCCGGCGATGTACCAGTCGAGATAAGTCTCGCTGCCCACGCCGGTGGACTTGAAGAACACGCCCCAGTCCCAGTTGTAATTCATTAGGGTCTCCCCTCGAAGTCGATCAATGTACAAGCACCCGCTTGGGGAAAATCCATTCCCGCCCGACGGTGAACGCCAGGCACACAAGATCGGCTCGAAAACCGCCAGGTCGAGTGTTCCAAAAAAAGCCAGCAGGTAGTAACAGACGCCTGAGGGAGGGTTGGCTCCCTCAGGAGATAAGCTTAGTCAGGTATCAGATTTTTACGTCAGGCGCTGGTTTGTCGCTTGGGTTGGCGATCAGCTCCTTTACCTTGTCGCTCATCGGGAAGTTCAGGTTCAGGCCTTTTGGTGGGATCGGGCTCTCGAACCACTTGCTGTAGATCTTGTTGATCTCGCCGGATTTGTACAGGGCGACGATGGCGTCATCCACGGCCTTTTTGAAGGCTGGGTCGTCTTTACGCACCATGCACGCGTAGGCTTCGAAGGACTGCGGAGTACCGGTGATGACCCAATCGTCCGGCTTCTTGGCCTTGGCTTCTTCGCCGGCCAGCAGGGCGTCGTCCATCATGAACGCGACGGCGCGGCCGCTTTCCAGCATCTGGAAGGATTCGCCGTGGTCTTTGGCGGAGATGACGTTCATGCCCATCTGCTTGTCGGCGTTCATCGCCTTGATGATGCGCTCGGACGTGGTGCCGGCGGTGGTCACGACGTTCTTGCCTTTGAGGTCGGCGAAGTCAGCGTAGGACGGCTTGCCTTCCTTGTCTTTCTTGACCAGCAGACGGGTGCCGATTTCGAAGATGTTGACGGTGAAATCAACTTGCTGGGCGCGTTCGGCGTTGTTGGTCGTGGAGCCGCACTCGAGGTCCGCGGTGCCGTTCTGGATCAGCGGAATACGGGTTTGCGAGGTGACCAGGTTGTACTTGGCCTTCAGGTCGGGTTTGTTCAGGTCTTTTTTCAGTTGTTCAACGACGGCCAACTGAATGTCGTGGGAGTAGCCCACTGGCTTGCCCGAACCATCCGCGATGTAGGAAAACGGAATGGAGCTGTCGCGGTGCGCGAGGGTGATGGTGCCGGAGTCGTTGATTTTCTTCAGTGTGCCGGTGAGTTCGGCGGCGAAAACTGGAGTGCTGATCAGAGCAGCAGCGATAGCTGCGCCCAGGATATGGGGAACGATGCGCATCAATACTTCCTCGACATTTGTTTTTTTTATGAAGCCGGCTAAACGGCTCTCTTGTACAGCGAATGCCCGTGACGGCTCCTGAGGCGTCTCAGGCAATCGTCAGGGAGTGTAGAGCATGAGTCGTGCCAGACCTTAAACAAAAGGTTAACTCTATGATTTATAAGGTGATTAACTTTGTGTGACGGTGGGTTTTCCGAGATTTGATCCGGCAAACCGAATAGGCGGGGGTGTTGCGTTCGGAAAACCGAATGATCGAGCCCGTAAAAAAGCCCCTGGACCTTCCGGTGCAGGGGCTTTTGTGCGATCTGTCTGTCAGGCCGCTTCGATCTTGCCGCGATTGCGCTCAACCTTGGACAGATAACGCTGCACGTTGTCCTGTTCTTCCGGCGTGGTGAACAGGCCGAGCTTGGTGCGGCGCCACAATACGTCCTGGGGCTGGGTCGCCCATTCTTCCGTGCACAGGTAATCGACTTCGCGGGTGTACAGGCCGCCACCGAGGTGCTCGCCCAGGTCCGCCAGCGACTGTACGCCTTCCAGCAGGCGCCAGGTGCGGCTGCCGTAGGTGGTGGACCAGCGGCGCGCGATTTCGCTCGGCACCCAGTCGAACTTCTGGCGGATCGCGTCGGCCAGGGCTTCGGGCGTGGTCATGTCTTCGCCGCCGGGCAGGCTGGCCTTGGCGGTCCAGCTGGGGCGCATCTGCGTGAAGTACGGCGCCAGTTGCGCCATCGCCGACTCGGCGAGCTTGCGGTAGGTGGTCAGCTTGCCGCCAAACACCGACAGGATCGGCGCTTCGCCCGTGCCGCCGGAGAGCGCCAGGGTGTAGTCGCGGGTAATGGCGGACGGGTTATCGGACTCGTCGTTGCACAGCGGGCGTACACCGGAGTAGGTGTGCACGATGTCGTCGCGGCTCAGTTGTTTCTTGAAGTGCGCGTTGACCACCTTGAGCATGTAGTCGGTTTCACCTTCGGTGATTGCCACTTTTGCCGGGTCGCCGGTGTATTCGCGGTCGGTGGTGCCGATGATGGTCAGGTGGTTCAGGTACGGAATGGTGAAGACGATGCGCTGGTCTTCGTTCTGCAGGATGTGCGCGTGGGCGCCTTCGTACAGTTTCGGCACGATCAGGTGGCTGCCCTGGATCAAGCGGATGCCGTAGGGCGAATCCAGCTTGAGGTCGTCCTTGATGAACTTGGCGACCCATGGGCCAGCGGCGTTGACCAATGCGCGGGCACGAATCGAGAACAGGCTGCCATCGGCGCGTTCCATGTTCATTTCCCACAGGCCCTTGCTGCGGTGTGCGCTGATGCAACGGGTCTGGGTGTGGATATGCGCGCCTTTCTCGCGGGCGGCCATGGCGTTCAGCACCACGAGGCGGGCGTCATCGACCCAGCAGTCGGAATATTCGAAGCCTTTGGTGATTTCGCTTTTCAGCGGGCTGTCGGCGCCGAACTTGAGGCTTTTCGAACCGGCGAGTTTTTCGCGCTTGCCGAGGTTGTCGTACAGGAACAGGCCGGCACGAATCATCCACGCCGGGCGCAGGTGCGGGCGGTGCGGCAACACGAAACGCATCTGCTTGACGATGTGCGGGGCCTTGGCCAGCAGCACTTCACGTTCGGCGAGGGCTTCGCGCACCAGGCGGAATTCGTAATGTTCGAGGTAGCGCAGGCCGCCGTGGATCAGCTTGCTGCTGGCGGAAGAGGTGTGGCTGGCCAGGTCGTCCTTTTCGCAAAGGAACACCGACAAACCGCGCCCGGCTGCGTCTGCTGCAATCCCGACGCCATTGATCCCGCCGCCGATTACGGCGACGTCATAGACTTCGGCAAGCGGTGGAGCAGGCAAGGTGGAAGGGTTCATCGGCTGGCCTCGCGATTTTTTCGTCTTGGAATTCGAACATTAATGTTCATTTGCGAAAATGGTAGCTGATAAATGCGCGCGCAGCCACCCGAGTTCGATTGAAAAAATTCATCGAAGGGCTGGGGAAGGAAAATTTGTGAACATGAGCCAGAGGCAGGCTTGGGGAGGTCGGTGTTGGATAGATCGCCTTCGCGGGCAAGCCCGCTCCCACATTGGACTGCATTCCTATGCTGGAACTCGGTCAACTGT
>NZ_JANLGL010000211.1:0-9263 GCF_024655625.1 Pseudomonas sp. 18.1.10 | reverse complement strand
GCGGTGTGTCAGTTACAGGTATTTCAGCTGACCCACCGCATTCGCGAGCAAGCCCGCTCCCACATTGGACTGCATTTCACTTCAGGCTCTGCGTTGAAACAATAACTCCACTTCCAGGCCCCCACCCTCGCGATTCCTCAAACTCAACCGCCCTTCATGCGCCCTGGCGATGGTGTGAGCAATGCTCAGCCCCAAGCCATACCCACCCGTTTCGGCATTGCGTGACCCTTCAACCCGATAAAACGGCTCCATCACCTGCTCCAGTTCCGCCTGGGGAATCCCCGGCCCGCGGTCGCTGATGACGATCTTCAAGCGGTCTGCCTGGTCGTCGACCCGCACCACCACGTCACGGCCATAACGCACCGCGTTTTCCAGCAGGTTCTGCACGCACCGTTTAAGGCTGCGCGCATACCCCGGCAGCGGCTGCTTCGCCCGGCCTTCGATGCGCACGCTCTGCCCCACGTCTTCCAGATCCGCCTGCAAGCTTTGCAGCAAGGCATTGATGTCGATGTTTTGCCGTGCCTCGTTGATTTCGCCGCTGCTGACAAAATCCAGGGTGCTGGCCACCATGTGCTCCATTTCCTCGAGGTCGCTGCGAAAACGTTCCTTGGTGCGATTGTCGTCGAGCATCTCGGTGCGCAGGCGCAAGCGTGTGATGGGTGAACGCAGGTCGTGGGAAATCGCCGCGAGAAACCGCGTGCGCTCGGCAATGTTGGCGATCAGCCGTTGCTGCATCGCATTAAACGCCTGGGCGGCGCGGCGCACTTCGGTGGGGCCACTTTCCGATAACGGCGGGCGCTGGATGTCCCGGCCGAGGGCTTCGGCGGCCTTGGCCAAGGCGTTGAGCGGGCGGATGGCCAGGCGCACCGCCACCAGGGCGATCACCACCAGCACCAGCACGCGCAGCAGGTAGATGCGCATCACGTAATCGAACAGCAGGTCCAGCGGCGAGGTGCTGGTCCAGCCCTGTTCTTCGCGGGCGTCCACCTGCAACCAGCGCCCGTCGGGCAGGCGCAGGTCGATCAGGAACTGCCCCACCACCGGTTTGGACTCCAGCAAAGTCCACAGCCCGGCGTTTTGCCCCACGCCGTCCACCAGCGACAGCTGCAGCAGGATCAGGGTTTGCGCATAGCCGGTTTTTTCCGAGAGGACTTTCTTGAGCAGCCGCTCAGTCGGCCGGTCGCTGTCGGTGAGGCTGCTGGGGGTGTTGCTGGCCTGGTCGCTCAAGGTCAGGCGGAAATGCGGCGCATCGAGCAACTGGATCAGCAGGTCGGCCTGTTGCGGATCGCTGTGCACCAGGCGCACCACATCGGCCAGCCGAGTGGCGATCAACCGCGCCGGGATTTCCAGCACCTGTCCATGGCGCCGGTCGTACCAGATGCTGCTGGTCAGGGCCTGGGCCGCGAGCATGCCGCTGACCAGAATCAGCACCAGCCGCCCAAACAGTGAACGCGGCAGCAGTTTCACGACGCCAGCACTACGTCATCGGCGGTGAGCATGTAACCCTCGTTGCGTACGGTCTTTATCAGCCCGGCCGGCAGTTGGGAGCGCAGGCGGCTGACGCACACGTCGATGGAACGGTCGAACGGCGTGCTGTCCTTGTCGAACACGTGGTTGAGCAGAAAGTCGCGGCTCAGCGGGCGGTTCGGATGCTGCAACAGCAGGCGCAGCACGCGGTAATCCGAGTTGCCCAGGCTGACCACCACACCGTCCGGCGAGAGCAATTGCCGCGCGCGGGTGTCGAGTTGCCAGCCGGCGAAACGGATGCTCGGCGCCTCATCCAGCCGCGCCCGGTCGGGGAAACTCTGCACCCGGCGCAACACCACCTTGATCCGCACCAGCAGTTCACGCGGGTCGAACGGCTTGGGCAGGTAGTCATCGGCGCCGATTTCCAGGCCGACGATGCGGTCGATCAACGACCCCTTGGCGGTGAGCATCACCACCGGCGTGTTGGAACTCACGCGCAGCTCGCGGCACAGGCTCAGGCCGTCTTCGCCGGGCAGCATCAGGTCGAGGACGATCAGGTCGATGACGTTCAATTCCAGGCGCCGACGCATCTCCTTGCCGTCGGCGGCGGTGGACACCTGAAAGCCCGCGTCGCTCAGGTAGTCGCAGAGCAACTGGCGGATTTGCGGGTCGTCATCAACGATCAGGAGGTGGTCTTGCTTGGCCATGGGCAGTCGATCCGAAAAACTATAAAACGCAGCAAATAGCCGAAAGTTCAGGCAACGGCGTGCGCAAATGTAATGGAATGTTGTGGGAAACGATAATCAAGCATCAGCGATACAAACCCAGGGCAATGCAGGGGAAATCGCTGTTTAGACTACCGAACCTAAATGAGAGTAATTGTAATTTAGACTCGGAAGTAGCCCATGTCATTGCCTACACCGCTCCGCAACCCGCTACACACCACGCTGGCACCCATGTTTGGTTTTCTCGCTGCCGGCAGCGTGGCCCCGACAGCCTGGGCAGATGCGCCCAGCGCCAGCCCCCAGGATTCAGTGCTGAGCCTGCCGGAAATCCAGGTCGATGGCGAAGCCACGTCCACCTTCAAGGTCGACCGGGTGACGTCGGCGAAAATCAGCCAGCCCCTGCTGGACGCGCCGCAAAGCGTGACCATCGTGCCGCAGCAGGTGCTCAAGGAACAGAACGCACAGACCTTGCAGGAAGTGTTGCGCAACGTACCGGGTATTACCTTTATGTCCGGCGAGGGCAACCTGGGCTGGGGCGATCTGTTTTCGATCCGTGGCTTTTCCTCCGAACAAAGCCTGACCGTGGATGGCGTGCGCGACGCCGGCATGTCCACGCGCACCGACACCTTCAACCTGCAACAGGCGGAAGTGTTCAAGGGCACCGGCTCCATCGAGTCCGGGGTGTCGGCCGTGGGCGGCAGCGTCAACCTGGTGAGCAAGGAAGCGCACCTGGGCGACGCCAACCGCGTGTCCGCCGGGGTCGGCACCGACGCCTACCGGCGCCTCACCGCCGACCTGAACAAACAGCTGAACGACACCACCGCCGTACGCGTCAACCTGATGAAGCACTACAACCAAGTGTCCGAACGCGACGATGTGGACTACGACCGCTGGGGCATCGCCACCTCGTTCGGCTTCGGCCTGGGCACCGATACACGCTTTTTCATCGACACCTTCTACCAGAAAGACACCAATACCCCCGACGGCGGCGTGCCGATCCAGCGCGGTACCAACGGCGACCGCATGCCCGGGGTGAAACGCTCCAACTGGTACGGCGATTCCAGCCTCTACACCCAAGAAAACAAGACCACCTCGCTGACCGCCCGCTTCGAACACGACTTCGCCTGGAACGACGCCAACCTGCGCAACCAGACGCGTTGGGAACGCAGCGACAACTTCGCGGTGCTGTCCCCGGCGCGCTTCTTCGCCGCCAGCGCCTCGGGCGGAAAAACCTGCACCGGCACCCGCTGTGCGACCTTGGGCTACACCGGTGTAGGCCCGATCAGCCAAGTGCCGGGCAGCACGGTGAATGCCTACACCGACTACGTGAACAACAGCAACACGTCCTACGGCATCCTGCGCGGCAGCGACTTCGGTTTGTCCAAGCGCTACACCATCCTCGATAACCAGACCGACTTCAGCTTCACGTTCAACACCGGCAGCCTGCAACACGCGGTGGTCTCGGGCCTGGAGTTCTATCACGAGACCTACGGCGGCCTGAAACGCAACGCCGAAGTGCCGGCCGGCGACATGCTCTTCGACATGAGCAACCCCAGCCATAGCTTCGCCAGCACCTACGTGACCAAAGGCGTCGGCGAGCCGCGTTCGGTGATCGACAACGCCGGTATCTACCTGGGCGACACCGTCACCCTCAACGAGCAATGGCAAGTATTGGGCTCACTGCGCTACGACAAGTGGCAAGCCGAAACCCGCCAGCGTGGCCAAGCCACCACCAGCAGCAGCGACGGCGCGCTTAGCGGTCGCGTCGGCGCGGTATTCAAGCCGTTGCCCAACGGCAGCATCTACGTGTCCTACAGCGAGGCGGCACAACCGTCGGCACTGGGTGCGTCCACCAACAACCAGATCTACGGCGCGGCCAGCACCAGCAACTACAGCCCGGCCAAATCCAAGACCTATGAACTGGGCACCAAGTGGGACATTGCCCACGACAGGCTCAACGTCACGGCGGCGATCTTCCGCACCGAACTGGAAAATTCCTGGGAATACCAGGACGGCGAATCCGCCCCGGTGCGCGCCCTGCCCGCCAAGCGCGTCGACGGCATCGAGTTGGGCCTGCAAGGCAATATCACTCCGCGCTGGACCGCCTACAGCGGTTTCTCGGCGCTCAAAAGCGTGCAGACCAAAGGCATCAACAAAGGCGCCGAAGCCAAGAACGTGCCCGACCTGACCGCCAACCTGTGGACCACCTACGCCGTCACCGACGCGCTGAGCCTGAGCTACGGCGAGCAATACGTGGGCCGGCGCCGCTACACCGACAACAAATACGTCGGCGGTTTGAACAACAACAGCAGCTACGCCAGCGGCGCCTCCGGGGTGTACGCGATCTACACCCGCGACCACGAAAAAGCCCCCGGCTACTGGCTGAGCAACGTGGCGGCGCAATACAAGGTGAACAAGGACACCACGGTCAACCTCAACCTCAACAATGTGTTTAACAAGTTTTATTACAGCCAGGTCGGCGCGTCCCTCGACGGCTTCCAGCTCTACGGCATCCCGGGCGCCGGGCGCACCCTCACCGCCAGTGTTGATTATGAATTCTAGATCCCCCTGTTCAGGAGCCCTTGCCATGCGCAAACCCCGTCAACTGCTCAAGCTCGGCGTGCTGTGCGCCGCGCTGGTCCTCGGCCACGCCGAAACCGCCGCCGCCCAACAAGTCACCGATGTGCTGGGGCGCACGGTCGACGTCAGCGATCACGTCGAGCGCGTGGTGCTGGGTGAAGGCCGGCTGATTTCGGCGTTCGCCCTGCTCGACAAGGACGCGCCGTTCCAGCGCATCGTCGGCTGGCAGAACGATCTGAAGCTGCTGGATCAGCACACTTACAACGCCTACGTGGCGAAATTTCCGACGGTGAAAGACATCCCGCTGATCGGCCAGGCGTCGGAACAAAGCGTCAGCGCCGAGGAAATCCTCTCGCTCAAACCGGACCTGGCGGTGTTCAGCATTTCCGGCCACGGCCCGACCGAGCACAGCGCGGTGGCTGACGTGCTGGCCAAGGCCGGCATCCCGGTGGTGTTTGTCGATTTTCGCGTCAACCCGGTGCAAGGCACCCACACCAGCATGACCGCGCTGGGCCAGGCTCTGGGCCGCGAAGCCCAGGCCAAGGCGTTCCTCGATTTCTATGACGCACACATCAAAGTCATTACCGACGCCGTCGCCACCCTGCCCGCCGGGCCGCGTCCAAGCGTGTTCCTCGAACTGCTGGCCGGCGCCTGGCAAGCGCCGGGGCACACCACCGGCAAGAGCGGCATGGGGGAAGTGATCCAGTTGGTCGGCGGGCGCAATATCGCCGCCGATGTGGTGCCGGGGGCATTGGGGGATATCAGCGTCGAGTATGCGTTGAAGGCTGACCCGGATGTTTACGTCGCCACCGGCAATCACAAACCGGGGCTGATCCTCGGCGCGGGCGTGAGCACCGATGAAGCGCGCGAGGCGTTTGATCGCGTATTGGCGCGGCCAGAGTTCGCCAACCTTCGTGCGATCCGCGAGGGCAATTCCCACGGCCTGTGGCATGACTTCTACAACTCGCCGTACAACGTGCTGGCGATTGAGGCGTTGGCCAAGTGGGTGCATCCGGCGTTGTTCGCCAAGCTGGACCCGCAGGCGACCATGGAGCAGATCAACCAACAGTTCCTCGGGATGCCGTTGCAGGGTGCCTACTGGATCGACACCAAATCCCCTACAAAAACGCAGTAAAAAACTGTGGGAGCTGGCTTGCCTGCGATAGCGACCTGTCAGTCACTGAATGAGGTGACTGATACACCGCCATCGCAGGCAAGCCAGCTCCCACATTTAGATCTCCATTGTTTTTGAAATTGTGTGAGCACCCATGACCACTCAAACCCTCGACCTGGCCAGCGCCACCCACGGCTATCGCCGCCTGCTCGCACGGCGCGCCTGGCTGCTGGCCGCGCTGGGCACCGCGCTGGTCGGCGCCATCCTGGTGGACCTGGCCAGCGGCCCGTCCGGCATGGGCCTGCTGGCCTTGCTCGACGGGATCGTGCACCCCGCCCATCTCAGCGCAACCGACCACGTAATCATCTGGAACGTACGCCTGCCCTACGCCCTGATGGCGGTGCTGGTGGGCTGCGCGCTGTCGCTGGCCGGGGCCGAGATGCAGGCGATCCTCAACAACCCGCTGGCCAGCCCGTTTACCTTGGGCGTGTCGTCGGCGGCGGCGTTGGGCGCGTCCCTGGTGATTGTGTTTCCGGTGACGACGCTGTGGGTATCGGCCAACACCGCGATTTCCGTCTCGGCGTTTATCTTCGCCGCTGCCTCGGTGTTTTTGCTGCAAGCCATGTCGCGTCTGCGCGGCGCGGGAGTGGAAAGCCTGGTGTTGTTTGGCATTGCGCTGGTGTTCAGTTGCAACGCGGTGGTGGCCTTGCTGCAACTGGTCGCCACCGAAGACGTGCTGCAACAACTGGTGTTCTGGACCCTGGGCAGCGTGACCCGCGCCAACTGGGACAAGCTCGGCATCCTGGCCGTGGTGGTCGCGGTGGTGTTGCCGTTCTCGTTTGCCGCCGCGCCGCGCCTGACCTTGCTGCGCATGGGTGAAGACCGCGCGCAGAGCTTCGGCGTGGACGTGAAACGCCTGCGGTTTTTCTCATTGCTGCGCATCAGCCTGTTGTCGGCCACCGCCGTGGCCTTTGTCGGCACCATCGGATTTATCGGTCTGGTGGGTCCGCATATCGCGCGGATTCTGGTGGGTGAAGACCAGCGTTTCCTGTTGCCCGCCAGCGCCCTGACCGGCGCGTTGCTGCTGGCGCTGTCGTCGATCGCCAGCAAGCTGATAATGCCCGGCGTGATCGTGCCGGTGGGCATCGTCACCGCGTTGGTGGGCGTGCCGATTTTCGTGCTGTTGGTGTTCAAGCGTGGGAGGCAATTATGAGTGAAGGGTTGCGCATCGAGCACGCAAATGTCAGCTACGGCCGTCGGCAGATTGTCCACGACCTGAGCCTGCCCACCCTGCCCCACGGCAGCCTGACCGCGCTGATCGGCCCCAACGGCGCGGGCAAATCCACGTTACTGCGTGCCGTGGCCGGGCTGGAAAAGATGCACGGCGTTGTGCGACTGGGTGACCTCGACCTGTCCGCCATGTCCGTAGCCGAACGTGCGCGGCGCGTTACCTACATGCCACAAAACCTGCCGCCGGGGCTGAGCCTCAGCGTGATGGAAAGCGTGATCGCCGCCTTGCGCGTGGCCAATGTGGACGGCATTCCGTTGTCCCGCGAGGCCTGCCTGCGTGAAGCCTTCGCGGCGCTGCAACGCATCGGCATCGCGCACCTGGCCGACCAACTGTTAAGCACGCTGTCGGGCGGCCAACGCCAACTGGTCAGCCTCGCCCAACTGATCGCCCGGCGCCCCCAGGTGATGCTGTTGGACGAACCCACCAGCGCCCTCGACCTCAATTACCAACTGAAAGTCATGGACTGCGTGCGCGGCCTGGTGCGCGAACACCAGTTGATCGCCGTGGTGGTGCTGCACGACATCAACCTCGCGGCCCGCTTCGCCGACCATATCGCCGTGCTGCGCCAGGGCCGCTTGTACGCCTGCGGCGCGGCGGATGAGGTGCTCGACCCGGCGCTGTTCGCCGAGGTGTATGGCGTGCAGGTGCGCATCGAGCGCTGTTCGCAGCAGTCGTTGCAGGTGTTGGTGGATGGCGCGGTGGCTTAACGCAGCACGTCGCGGGAATGGATCACCGTGGCGTACTCGCCGTGCAGGTTGCCCAGCGACATGGCGTGTACCAACTCGGCGGGGTGCAATTCACCGAAGAAGTCCGGTTTATCGAAGGTGTAGCACGCATCCTCGATCACCCAGGTATCAAACCCGAGGTTACCGCCGGTGCGGGCGGTGGCTTCCACCGAGTTGTGGGTGGCCACGCCCACCAGCACCAACTGCACAATGCCGGCGGCGCGCAACTGCGCTTCCAGCGGTGTGCCGCTGAACGCATCCGGCACACGCTTTTGAATCAGTTGCTCACCGGGCGCCGGCACGCACGCGTCCTGGAACTCGACACCGGGCTGCCCTGGCCAGAACACCGAACCCGGCGAATGGGACAAATGCTGCACATGGATCACCGGTCGGCCCGTGTGGCGCCAATACATCAACAGCGCCTGAATGCGCTCCTCGGCCTGTAGGTTATTGCGCCGCCCGAGCGTGGGGTGATGAATGCCTTTCTGCTGATCGATCACGATCAGTGCCGCGTCCTGCCGAAATTCCATATCGATAGACCTAAATGTTTCATTGAATTTTCGCACTCCGAACATCACCTCTACCTACAGGCATTCGCGCCTTTGGAGAGCTTCATGATCGATTTGTACTACTGGACGACCCCCAACGGTCACAAAGTATCACTGTTCCTGGAAGAAGCCGGCCTGCCTTACGCGGTGCATCCGATCAATATTGGCCAGGGCGATCAGTTCAAGCCCGACTTCCTGAAGATCGCGCCCAACAACCGCATTCCGGCCATCGTCGATCACAACCCTGGCGACGATGGCGCGCCGATTTCGCTGTTTGAATCCGGCGCAATCCTGCTGTACCTCGCGGAAAAAACCGGCCAGTTCATTGCCAAGGACCTGCGCGGCCGCCAGGAAACCCTGCAATGGCTGTTCTGGCAAATGGGCGGATTGGGGCCGATGGCCGGGCAGAATCATCACTTCAGCCAATTCGCGCCGGAGAAAATTCCCTATGCGATCAAGCGCTATGTAGACGAAACCGCGCGACTGTATGGCGTGCTGGACCGGCGCCTGGCGGATCGGGCGTTTGTGGCCGGCGAGGACTACAGCATTGCCGATATGGCCATCTACCCGTGGATTGTTTCCCACAAGTGGCAGAGCCAGCGGTTGGAAGATTTCCCACATGTGCAGCGTTGGTTCAACAGCATCAAGGAACGGCCGGCGACGGTTCGGGCGTATGAACTGGTGCAGAAGGTGAATCCGCCCAAGGCATGATCCAAAGGCAACCGAAATCCAAATGTGGGACCGGGCTTGTGTGGGAGCGGGCTTGCTCGCGAATACGGTGTGTCAGTCGAAATATTGGTGACTGACACCTGT
>NZ_JANLGL010000210.1:0-9383 GCF_024655625.1 Pseudomonas sp. 18.1.10 | reverse complement strand
TGACACTCCGTCTTCGCGAGCAAGCCCGCTCCCACACAAGCCCGCTCCCACATTTGATCTCATCTGCCTTGCTGGTTTTGTCAGCTCCCGCCAAACCCCTCTTTACCCAAGCTTTACGCTCCCCTGACTGCCGCTGACCTTCATCTGCGTAATCTACTCACATCCGGACTCACCGGAATAGAGACAGGAGAATCACCATGCGCAAGACCCTTATCGCTTTGATGTTCGCCGCTGCCCTGCCCACCGTTGCCATGGCGGCAATGCCCGACGGCCGCGGCCCGATGGGCGGCCCCGAAGGCCACATGATGGGCGGCCCGGGCCACGGCGGTGAACACGGTCCGCGTGGCAAAGGCGGCCCCTTCAGCCAGCTGGACTTGAGCAAAGAGCAGCGCGAGCAAATCGGCAAACTGATGGGCGACCAATGGCACGCTCGCAAAGACCTGACCAAAAAGTACCTGGACAAACTCCCGGCCGCTGAGCAGAAAGCCATGCAGGACGAGATCGCTGCCGGCAAGCAGAAAACCCAGGCGGATATCCGCGCCGTGCTGAAACCCGATCAGCAGAAGAAATTCGACGAGATCGTCAAGAAACAAGCCGAGCGCCGTGCCGAGTGGAAGGAATTCCAGGCCTGGAAAGCGCAACAGCCGCAAAAAGCGCAATAATGCCCACGCGTTAACGCTTCCAGCCCAGTGGCCACCGCCACTGGGCTTTTCCTGTTTGAGGGTTTCCTGTGCGCTCATTGTTCTGGCGGATCCTGGCCAGTTTCTGGCTGGCCATCGCTCTGGTTGCCGGGTTGTCGATCCTGCTCGGGCACATGCTCAACCAGGATGGCTGGATTCTCAGCCGCCACCCCGGCCTCGCCAACCTGCCCGAAGAGTGGGCGCAACTCTACGAATCCCAGGGTGAAGACGCCGCCCAGGAGTTGCTGCAACAGCGCAAGCGCCAGTACCACATCGACGTGCAGGTGCTCAACGAAAGCGGCGAGCCGGTGGTGCGCGGCACGTTCCCGCGGCGCTCGGCTGCGTTCGAAGCGCGGCAGAATGACAGCAAGGACGGCCATCTGCCGTGGCGGCGCCTGACCGCCGAGTACACCAGCGAGAAAACCGGCGACACCTACCTGCTGATCTACCGCATCCCCCACCCGGAACTGGACGCCTGGCACCGCAGCAGCCTGTTGTGGCCGTTGAGCGCGCTGGCGATTGCCCTGGTGGTGCTGACGTTGTTCAGCTTGCTGGTGACGCTGTCCATCACCCGCCCCTTGAGTCGTTTGCGCGGCGCGGTGCATGACCTCGGCCAAGCCACCTACCAGCAAAACAGCCTGGCGCGCCTGGCCAACCGCCGCGACGAGTTCGGTGTGCTCGCCACCGACTTCAACCGTATGGGCGCACGCCTGCAAAGCCTGATCGGCAGCCAGCGCCAATTGCTGCGCGACGTCTCCCACGAACTGCGCTCGCCCCTGGCCCGCCTGCGCATCGCCCTGGCCCTGGCCGAACGCGCCAGCCCCGAAGAGCGGGAAAAACTCTGGCCGCGCCTGACCCGTGAATGTGACCGCCTCGAAGCCTTAATCAGTGAAATCCTCGTGCTGGCCCGCGTCGATGCCGACAACGCCAGCGCCGAAGACGTCGATCTCGACCCGTTGCTCAAGGCCCTGCAAAAAGACGCCCTGCTCAGCGCACCGGAACAAAAGGTGCAACTGAGCGGCGACAGCGACCTGCACCTCAAGGGCTGGCCGACCATGATCGAACGCGCCGTGGACAACCTGCTGCGCAATGCCCAGCGCTTCAACCCAGCGGAACAGCCCATCGAATTGCACGCCCAGCGCCAGGGCGAGCGCATCCTGATTAGCGTGCGCGACCACGGCCCCGGCGTCGAAGCCGAGCACCTGAGCCAGCTGGGCGAACCGTTCTACCGCGCCCCCGGCCAGACGGCCCAAGGCCATGGCCTGGGCCTGGCGATCGCGCGGCGCGCGGCGGAGCGTCACGGCGGCAGCCTGATCCTGGCCAATCACCCGGGCGGCGGTTTTATCGCCAGCATCGACCTGCCGCTGGAGCCCGGGGTTGTCACACCGGCCTGATGATCTCTTATAGTGGCCCTTCTCTTACGGAGGGCCTTTGATGACTGACCTGCTGACCCCCATCCAAGCCGCACTCGCTCTGCCCCACACGCCGCTGGCCTTTACCGAGGCCGGCGCCCTGCCCTCGGCCTTTGCTGTCACCGACCTGGCCAGCGCCAGCCTCGGCGCTGCGGGCCAGTCGGTGGCGCAGTTGATCCAGCAACAGACCGGGCGTTTGCCCGCCGTCAGTGTGGACCGGCGCCTCGCCTCTTTCTGGTTCTCCTCCTCGATCCGCCCGGTGGGCTGGCAAGTGCCGCCGCTGTGGGACCCGGTGGCCGGCGACTACGCCAGCGCCGACGGCTGGATTCGCCTGCACACCAACGCGCCCCATCACCGTGCGGCCGCCGAACGCATCCTCGGCAAGGTCGCAAACCGGGACGAGATGGCCAGCAAGGTTGCCCAATGGAACGCCGCCGAACTGGAGCAGGCGATTGTCGATGCAGGCGGCTGTGCCGCGCAGATGCGCGCGTGGCAAGCCTGGCAGGCGCACCCTCAGGGCTTGGCCGTGAATGCCGAAGCCTTGGTGCAACGCCAGACGTTTACAGCCACCACCGACACACCCTGGCGCGGTTCAGTCGCACGGCCACTGGCGGGCATCAAGGTGCTCGACCTGACCCGCGTCTTAGCCGGCCCGGTGGCCAGCCGCTTCCTCGCCGGCCTTGGCGCCGACGTACTGCGCATCGACTCACCGACCTGGGACGAGGCCGGCGTGGTGCCGGAAATGACCCTGGGCAAACGCTGCGCGCGCCTCGACCTGAAAAGCCCCGAGGGCCGGCAGGTGTTCGAAGCGCTCCTCAAGGACAGCGACATTCTGTTCCACGGTTACCGCGCCGACGCCCTTGAACAATTGGGCTACACCGCCAGCCAATTGCAGCAGATCGCCCCGGGCCTGATCGATGTGAGCCTCAATGCCTACGGCTGGAGCGGCCCGTGGCGCAATCGCCGAGGGTTCGACAGCCTGGTGCAGATGAGCTGCGGGATTGCCGATGCGGGGATGGCCTGGAAACACGCGGATAAACCGGTGCCACTGCCGTTGCAGGCGCTGGATCACGCCACGGGGTACTTGATGGCGGCCAGTGCGATCCAGGCCTTGAGCGAGCGCTTGAACACCGGGCGCGGTGGTTCGGCGCGGTTGTCGCTGGCGCGCACGGCGGCGTTGTTGGTGGAGGCTGGGCAAGTGCCGGCGCAACCGGCGTTGCGGGCGGAGCAGCCGAGCGATCAAGGCTTGCTGGTGGAGCAGACGGCCTGGGGGCCGGCCCATCGTTTATTGGCACCAGTAACCATCAGCGGCACGCCGTTGCAGTGGGATTTGCCGGCTGGGGAATTGGGGTCGCATCGGGCGCAGTGGTGACCTGAAAATCGCTATCGCAGGCAAGCCAGCTCCCACATTTTGACCGCATTCCAAGGGATGTACTCCGTCAAAATGTGGGAGCTGGCTTGCCTGCGATGAGGCCCTCACAGTCACTATCAATCCCCCCGACTCAACGACGCCCACATATGCTGCGGCGCAAATGCCAGTCTCACAACGTCAACACCCCGCTATACAGCCCATACGCCGCCAACCCGGCACCAGCAATCACACAGCTGAAAATGCCCTTTTCCACATGGGTAAACAACGGCTGGCCCTGCTCGCGCTTGGCCAGGGCAAACAGGATCACCCCCGGTGCATACAGCAACGCCGACAACAGCAAGTACTTCAACCCGCCGGCATACAACAGCCATACCGCATACCCGAGGGCAATCAGCGCCACCAGCAAGTCCTTCAGGCGCTGGCCATGGGCGCCTTCATAGGTTTCGCCACGCCCGCTCAACAGCACCGCATAGGCCGCCGACCACAGGTACGGCACCAGGATCATCGACGAGGCCAGGTAGATCAGGGTGGTGTAGGTGCTGTGGGAAAACAGCGTGATCACCAGGAAGATCTGGATCATCACGTTGGTCAGCCACAGCGCATTGACCGGCACCTGATTGGCATTTTCCTTCTTCAGAAACGCCGGCATGGTCTTGTCATGGGCGGTGGCGTAGAGGATTTCGGCGCAGAGCAACGCCCACGACAGCAACGCGCCAAGCAGCGACACCGCCAGGCCGAGGCTGATCGCCATGGCGCCCCAGGGCCCGACGATATGTTCCAGCACACCGGCCAGGGACGGGTTTTGCAGTTGTGCCAGCTCAGGCTGGCTCATGATGCCAAGGGACAACACATTCACCAGCACCAGCAACGCCAGCACGCCGAGAAAGCCGATCACCGTGGCCCGGCCCACGTCCGAGCGCTTCTCGGCCCGCGCCGAGTACACGCTGGCGCCCTCGATGCCGATAAACACAAACACGGTGACCAACATCATGTTGCGCACCTGGTCTACCACGTCGCCGAGCTGCGGGTTGCCCAGGCCCCAGATATCGCGGGTAAAAATATCCGCCTCGAACGCCACGGCAGCGATCACGATAAACATCAGCAACGGCACGATCTTCGCCACGGTGGTAATCAGGTTGATGAACGCCGCTTCCTTGATCCCGCGCATCACCAGGAAATGCACCGCCCACAGCAACAGCGATGCACAGCCGATGGCCACCGGCGTGTTGCCCTGGCCAAACACCGGAAAAAAGTAGCCCAGGGTGCTGAACAGCAACACGAAGTAACCGACGTTGCCCATCCACGCACTGATCCAGTACCCCCAGGCGGACGAGAAGCCCATGTAGTCGCCAAACCCGGCCTTGGCGTAGGCATACACCCCGGAATCCAGCTCGGGCTTGCGGTTGGCCAGGGTCTGGAACACAAACGCCAGGGTCAGCATGCCCACGGCGGTAATCCCCCAGCCGATCAACACGGCCCCCACTTCGGCGCGGGCGGCCATGTTTTGTGGCAGGGAAAAAATCCCCCCGCCGATCATCGAGCCCACCACCAGGGCGATCAGGGCGCCGAGTCGAAGTTTCTGGGCCGGTTGGGACATGGCGACTCCTGGATTAACCACTGTTTGAGCTGACAACTGTGCACTCAACTAATTAACTCAGCGAGTGTAGCGTTTATTAGAGAAGGCGATAAAACAGACATGTTCATAACCTAAAAGCATGTCGCGCCGTGAAGTTTAGGCTTATTTAGATTTTAAATACTGCACAAAACTTAACGCTTATAGCGCTTTTGTGAAACTTCGTTCAAAAAGTTTGCACATCCGGGAAAAGGGGCTAGCTTCAAACGTCCATGCCCCTGACTAAATGATTAACAACAACGGCGAAACCGCTCTGGAAAGCGCCTTCCCGCGTCTTTGTATTGCCCAAGGGATTCCATCCTAAGTCATTAATTCACAATGGAATGTGCCAATGAAGTGATCTGAGTCAGCTGTTTGAATAGCGCACAGAATTATTCTGTGGTCTCTCTTCTCCTGCATTGGAGTCACGCAATGTCTGACACTCCCGGAAAACTTAGGCTAGGTGCACTGGTTGCACTTGTCGTCGGTTCGATGATTGGCGGCGGGATCTTCTCCCTGCCACAAAACATGGCCGCCAGCGCCGATGTCGGCGCGGTGTTGATTGGTTGGGTGATTACCGCCATCGGCATGTTGACCCTCGCTTTTGTGTTCCAGACCCTCGCCAACCGCAAGCCCGACCTCGACGGCGGTGTGTACGCCTACGCCAAGGCCGGTTTCGGCGATTACATGGGTTTCTCGTCCGCGTGGGGTTACTGGATCAGTGCCTGGCTGGGCAACGTCGGTTACTTCGTATTGCTGTTCAGCACCCTCGGTTATTTCTTCCCGATCTTTGGCGAAGGCAACACGCCGGCTGCGGTGATTGGCGCCTCGGCGCTGCTGTGGGCCGTGCATTTCCTGGTACTGCGCGGGATCAAGGAAGCGGCGTTCATCAACCTGGTGACCACCGTTGCCAAAGTCGTGCCGCTGGTGCTGTTCGTGTTGATCGCGCTGTTCGCGTTCAAGCTGGAGATCTTCACCGCGGACATCTGGGGCGTGAAAAACCCCGACCTGGGCAGCGTGATGAACCAGGTGCGCAACATGATGCTGGTCACCGTGTGGGTGTTTATCGGTATCGAGGGCGCGAGCATCTTCTCGTCCCGTGCGGAAAAACGCTCCGACGTCGGCAAGGCCACCGTGATCGGCTTTATCACCGTGCTGCTGTTCCTGATGCTGGTGAACGTGCTGTCCCTGGGGATCATGACCCAACCGGAACTGGCCAAGCTGCAGAACCCGTCGATGGCCGCCGTGCTGGAGCATGTGGTGGGCCACTGGGGTGCGGTGCTGATTAGCGTTGGCTTGATTATTTCGTTGCTGGGGGCGCTGCTGTCGTGGGTGCTGCTGTGCGCGGAGATCATGTTCGCCGCCGCCAAGGACCACACCATGCCGGAGTTCCTGCGCAAGGAAAACGCCAACCACGTGCCGGTCAACGCCCTGTGGCTGACCAACGCGATGGTGCAGTTGTTCCTGATTATCACGCTGTTCTCCGCCAGCACCTACCTGTCGCTGATCTACCTCGCCACCTCGATGATCCTGGTGCCCTACCTGTGGTCGGCGGCCTACGCCCTGCTGCTGGCGGTGCGCGGCGAGACCTACGAAAACGCCCTCAAGGAGCGCAAGAAAGACCTGTTCATCGGCGCCATCGCCTTGATCTACGCGATCTGGCTGCTCTACGCCGGTGGTACCAAGTACCTGCTGCTCTCCGCCCTGCTCTATGCCCCCGGCGCGATCCTGTTCGCCAAGGCCAAGCGTGAACTGGGCAAACCGATTTTCACCAATGTCGAGAAGTTGATCTTCGCCGCAGTGGTCATTGGCGCCCTGGTGGCGGCCTATGGGCTCTACGACGGCTTCCTGACCCTGTAACACCTGAATCTTTTTGTTCACTGGAGGATCTGAAATGACCACGGAAAAAGTGAAGTACGGCGTACATTCCGAAGCCGGCAAACTGCGCAAAGTCATGGTGTGCTCCCCAGGCTTGGCCCACCAGCGGCTGACCCCCAACAACTGCGATGAACTGCTGTTCGATGACGTGCTGTGGGTGGCCCAGGCCAAGCGTGACCACTTCGACTTCGTGACCAAGATGCGCGAGCGGGATATTGATGTGCTGGAAATGCACAACCTGCTCACCGACATCGTCGCCATCCCTGAAGCACTGGACTGGATCCTGGAGCGCAAGATCACCGCCAACACCGTTGGCCTGGGCCTGGTCAATGAAGTCGGCGCGTGGCTGCGCAGCCTGGAGCCGCGCAAGACCGCCGAGTTCCTCATCGGTGGCGTATCGGCCGATGACCTGCCGAGCCAATTCGGCGGCAAGACCATCGAGATGTTCCGCGACTTCCTCGGCCACGCCAGCTTCATCCTGCCGCCGCTGCCCAACACCCAGTTCACCCGTGACACCACCTGCTGGATCTACGGCGGCGTGACGCTGAACCCGATGTACTGGCCGGCGCGACGTCAGGAAACCCTGCTGACCACCGCCATCTACAAGTTCCACCCCGAGTTCACCAACGCTGATTTCGAAATCTGGTACGGCAACCCCGACGAAGAACACGGCGCTTCCACCCTGGAAGGCGGTGACGTGATGCCAATCGGCAACGGCGTGGTGTTGATCGGCATGGGCGAGCGCTCGTCCCACCAGGCCATCGGCCAACTGGCGCGTAATCTGTTCAAGAACAAGGCGGTGGAAAAGGTCATCGTCGCCGGCCTGCCGAAATCCCGCGCCGCGATGCACCTGGACACCGTGTTCAGCTTCTGCGACCGCGACCTCGTGACCATCTTCCCCGAAGTGGTCAACCAGATCGTCGCGTTCACCCTGCGCCCTGACGAAAGCAAACCCCACGGCATCGACATCACTCGGGAGAAATCCAACTTCCTCGACACCGTCGCCGCCGCCCTCGGCCTCAAGGCCCTGCGCGTGGTGGAAACCGGCGGCAACGCCTTCGCCGCCGAGCGCGAGCAGTGGGACGACGGCAACAACGTGGTGGCCGTGGAGCCTGGCGTGGTCATCGGCTACGACCGCAACACCTACACCAACACCCTGCTGCGCAAGGCCGGCGTGGAAGTCATCACCATCAGCGCCGGTGAACTGGGCCGTGGCCGTGGCGGCGGCCACTGCATGACCTGCCCGATCATCCGCGACCCTATCGACTACTAAGCGACCATCCACCCGTCGGCTTCCACCCGAAGCCGACCGGGCCGATTACCGAATCCAAGGAGAATCATCATGGCGTTCAACATCCACAACCGCAGCCTGCTCAGCCTGGAACACCACACCCCGCGCGAGCTGCGCTACCTGCTGGACCTGTCCCGCGACCTCAAGCGCGCCAAGTACACCGGCACCGAACAGCAACACCTCAAAGGCAATAACATTGCGCTGATCTTCGAAAAAACCTCCACACGCACCCGATGTGCCTTCGAAGTGGCCGCCTATGACCAGGGCGCCAACGTCACCTACATCGACCCGGGCTCGTCGCAGATCGGCCACAAAGAAAGCATGAAAGACACCGCCCGCGTGCTCGGGCGCATGTACGACGCCATCGAATACCGTGGCTTCAAGCAGGAAATCGTCGAAGAACTGGCCAAGTTCGCCGGCGTGCCGGTGTTCAACGGCCTGACCGATGAATACCACCCGACCCAGATGATCGCCGACGTGCTGACCATGCGTGAACACGCCGACAAGCCGATCCACGAGATCAGCTACGCCTACCTGGGCGATGCGCGCAACAACATGGGCAACTCGCTGCTGCTGGTGGGTTCCAAGCTGGGCATGGACGTGCGCATCTGCGCACCAAAAGCCCTGTGGCCCCACGATGATCTGGTCAGCCGCTGCAAAAAATACGCGGAAGAAAGTGGTGCGCGCATCACCCTCACCGAAGACCCGAAGGCAGCGGTGAAAGGCGTGGACTTCATCCACACCGACGTCTGGGTATCGATGGGCGAGCCCGTGGAAGCCTGGGCCGAGCGCATCGAGCAACTGCTGCCGTACCAGGTTAACGCCCAGCTGATGAAAGCCACCGGCAACCCGCGCACCAAGTTCATGCACTGCCTGCCGGCATTCCACAACAGCGATACCAAGATCGGCAAGCAGATTGCCGAACAGTATCCGCACCTGGCCAATGGCATTGAAGTGACAGACGACGTGTTCGAGTCGCCGGCGTGTATCGCCTTCGAGCAGGCGGAGAACCGCATGCACACCATCAAGGCGATCTTGGTTTCGACCCTCGCCGACCTGTAACTGAAGGAATGCGGTCAACTGTGGGAGCGGGCTTGCTCGCGAAAGCGGTGTGTCAGTCAACACATGTATCAACTGA
>NZ_JANLGL010000020.1:0-49440 GCF_024655625.1 Pseudomonas sp. 18.1.10 | reverse complement strand
GGGGGTTGGGGAGCAATGGAACTGAAAACCAACGTAAGCCGAATTAGAGTTCGTTTTACTCGTCAGCGACTGCGAATTAACGAACTTTGATTCGTGAGAAAGGTTTATTGCACTGATTTTCGGGTGTTGGTGACCTTTCCTCGCGATAGCGGAAACGGTTTCATAAAACGGTCGTTTTTCGAAACTATCCAGACGTTGCAAGGGTTTGCGGGGCAGCGACTGAGCTTAAGTGCACTTTCTGTTCCGTTGCTCCCCCAACCCCTTATCCGCGCGCGATATGAAGCGCTGATAGCATTCAAGGCCACAGAAGTGCACGACGTACTCGGTACCTTCCGGCGTCAGTGCGGCGTCAAGGGAAATTTCCTTGCAACATTCGCAGCAACTGATAGTGGGGGTGTCGTTTGCGTTCATGATGGGGTTTCTCCATCGTCCAAGAAAACCTAGTAACTCTTCCACACCTGCGATCGAACCTGCGCGCAGATCGACCTGCGGCTGGCAGTGCAGCAACAATTCCCAACGCTCCCAAGCCTGCCGCAACTCGGCAGCGGAGACCGCGCCGTGCTCCGAGCGGGTCACGCCCGCTTCCGAAAGGCCCGTAGAGCCGCTCTCAGGAAGAGGACGAAGAGAACCGTCAGCACGAGCGTCGCGAGGCTCCAATGCTCGCTGACGAAGGCCCCGGCCGCAGTCCCCGAGAGCAGTAATGCCAGCACCGGCAGATGGCAGGGGCAAGTGAGCGCGGCGAGCACACCCCACGTGTAGGCGTGCCAGCGGGGCATCTTGATTGATTCGGATTGGTTGGTATTACGCATGGGTGTGACCTTCGATGGCACGATGAGTCAGCCCGGCCAACTCCGTTTTCACTGCGTCTAAAGCTGCCAGCCGGGTCGCGATTTGCCCAAGCAAGCGGTCGATACACCCGATCACATCGGTACTATCGTCTGCATCGAGCGCTCGACAGAGCCGCGCCAATTCGTCGAGCCCGATACCGGACTCAAAGGCGGCACGTACGAAGCACAGCCGCGCCAGGGACCGCTCATCGAAAATGCCGTAACCGCTTTCCGTGCGCCGCGCGGGGTGCAGCAAGCCGCGCAGCATATAATCTCGGACTATATGGGGATGTAAGCCGGAACCCCAGAAATTTCCGTCACCCTAGTTGGGTGGGCTCAACACTCGTGTCACCAGCTACCTTCTGGAGAATCGAGCTCGGCCATCCCTCCCTGGACGGGCATCGCTCGACGATGTTCAACGGCTCCCTCACGGGGCCGTCGTTTTGTGGGGGCTATTCCATCCACAAGTCGTCGAGGTTCTTGAAGTTCCAGAGCGTCGGGTCTTCGGGGCCAGTGATACTGTCCTTGCAACTCGTGGCCGCCAGGTCGATGGTCTGCATCGGGATCGGCTCTCTCGAGCGTAGCGAGAAGAACACGCGAACCTTGGGAGTCAGCAGTGATTCCATTCCCGGCTCAACGACAACGGCCAGACGCTGAGAGGACAGGCGAACCAAGGAGCCGACGGGGTAGATGCCCACGGCCTTGACGAAGGCGTGGAAGATGCGTTTGTCGAAATGGCCCTCCCACTTGGCCATCTGCCGCATCGCCGCGGACGGGTCCCACGGCTTTTTGTAGGCTCGCTCCGACGTCACGGCATCATAGACGTCGCAGATTGCGCCCATGCGGGCCAGGAGTGAAATGGCGTCACCGGCCAAGCGATCCGGGTAGCCGGTTCCGTCGATCTTCTCGTGATGGTGCAGGGCAATGTCCACCACCCCGGGCTCGGCCCCGCCTGCGCGCAGCATCTTTGCGCCCTCCACAGGGTGGCGCTTCATGATGGCGAACTCGGCATCGGTGAGCTTGCCTGGTTTGTTAAGCACTTCCAGCGGCATCGCGGCCTTGCCTAGGTCGTGCATCAGTCCGCCGATGCCAGCCAGGCGCGTTTGCTCCTCGTCTAGATCGAGATGCCGGGCCAGCGATAGCATCAGGGCGCAGACGGCAACCGAGTGCAGGTAGGTGTAATCGTCGTGCGTTTTGATGCGTGCGACGCTGATGAGGGCATGAGGTTGGCGCAGCACCGAGGCAGCGATTTCTCCGACCAGCGGCAACGTCGTGCTTGGGTCGACGGCCTTGCCAAGCCGGGCTTCCTGGAACATGTCCATGACTTGGGACTTGGCCGCAAGACAGAGTTTCCGTGCATAACACATTTCGCTCTCCATTGAGGTTGCGCCGTCACTTTTCTTGCTTAGTGGACTAGACGGCAGAGATTGCTCCTCCGACAATTCTCTGGGCTCTGGGCTCTGGGCTCTGGGCTCTGGGCTCTGGGCTCTGGGCTCTGGGCTCTGGGCTCTCTGGGCTCTCTGGGCTCTCTGGGTCGACTTGGCTTTTGGCCAAGTCGACCCAGACCTCCCCGACGCCACATTCTCGAATGGCAGAGAGATCCTGAGGCTCGGTCAGCAGGAAGCTGCCGCGCCAGAATGGGTGTCGAACCCAAGAGCCGGCGAGCTTGTGGATGTACATGCCGAGACGAAGCTCGGATACGGGAATGCGTTTTACCAACTTATTTTCCTTTCTGAGTTGGGTGGTTAGGCGTGCGCCGAGGCTGGCACCCAGCGGTAGAGCGGAGGTAAGGTCACGCCAAGATTCTTGGATCAGCCGGAACCGCCGAAATTTCCGTCAGCCGATCAACATGGCTTTGTCTCGCGCTCGGTCGATGCGTTCCTGCATCGCCTGCATGACTTCTTCGTGGGTGTACGACTTGGCGTTGGGGTCGTCGGCCTCTCGGAGAGCTTCCTCGACCTCGCGGGTCATCCGCGCATATTCTTCCGGCCACAGCGCTTGCTCCATGCGCAGCGACGCCTGCCCAAGCAGGTGCAGCAGGCCGAACAGCCGCATGTCATTGGTGGCGACGACGTGCTCTCGAATCCGCTCCTGGATCACCTCGCAGGCCCGATGCGCCTCTGGCGTCGCCGTGCCCTCGTAGCCGGCTGGGAGTTCTGCTTCTTCAGCGATTCGCGCCCAAGCGATAGCCAGCGCCTCGATGGTGGACAGGTTCATTTGCTCATCCACTTGCGCAGCAGACGCTTTTTCAGGGAGGCGCGCTCTTGCGGATTGCGTCCCTTGTGGTTGGCAATGCGATCCGCCGTGGCGGCCTGGCGCTTGATGGGCCAGTAGGAGCGGCCATCCTTACCCATCGACCAGACGTTGCTGACCTGGTTTTCCAGTAGAGGCAGATGGGCGCATAGAGCTTCCGGCGACGCGCTGGCCAGCGCGGTGCGCTCGTGGGTTCGCCAGCGCTGATGCCAGAGTTTCTTGTCCTCGCGCTCGCTACGGCAGGTCGTGTGCCCAACGATGGGCGTTTTGCGGCGGCTGCGGCTCATGATGTGGTTGTCTCCAAGAACATTCAGGACAGGCTTTCTGGGTAGAGCGCCGTCAACCGGGACAGGGTTTCTTGCACTTGTTCCAGCGAGGTCATCAGATGATCAACCTGATCCTGAAGATCCACGGCGAGATCAAATAGCTCAGCCACTCGGCTGCGTGATCCCTCGTTGAACGCGGCCATTGCCAGTTGATGCAGCTTCAACAGGTCGGTGCGCAGTTGCGGAGGTGCGCCGTCTGCGCTGTCATTCAAATCGCCGCGCAGCACGTCCACGGCATCGACTGCACGCAGCAGTGCCGTGGTATCGAAATTCTCGGGAGTCAGTTCGTCCCATTCGTCGTCGGTGATGCGGGCTGCCATCAGGAGAGCTCCGATTAAGCGGTTGCGAGCGTTAGATGCCCGATCGGCTCGGCTGCTGGCCGTACCTTGATTTCGATGTCGTAGCCGAGGCGATTCAGACAATCCATCAGCTTGCGTTCGGATAGATTGGTGAAGTCGCCGCGCATCATGCCCGACACCTTCGGTTGCGGGATGCCCATGCGTTTGGCCGCCGCTTGTTGAGTCAGCCCAAGGGCGCGCATGGCCCTCCTGATCTCGACCACCAGGCCGGTCTTGATCTTGAGCTTTTCAGCGTCAGGCAGTCCAAGGTCGGCAAAGACGTTGCCCGAGCTGCGCTGAACCTCGACGCCTTCAATGATTCGTTTTTGCATTTCGTAGCTCCTGTGCCAATACCTCGGCCACCTTCAGCCGAGCGCGGATGATGTCCATGTCGGCCTTTGGCGTGGCGATTCCGCTCTTGCTCTTCTTCTGGAAGCAGTGCAGGACGAACACCGCTTCCGCAAACTTGACCGTGTATACCGCTCGATAGGTGCCGCCGGCATCGTCTTCGACGACCTCCAGCACGCCGGCACCACCGAACCCCTTGAGCACCTTTGCTGCGTCATCCTGATCGCCTATCTGCGCCAACGAGAGCGCGTAACCGAAACGGCGACGCACGTCGGACGGCAACGCCATCAAATCCTTGTGGCTGCTCGCGATCCATTCGAGCGGTTTTTCTTTGTTTGTCATGACGGAATTTTATACCTGTTCAGGTAATGATGTAAACGCGGCAACCTCAAGGAGGTGTCGTAAAACATTTGTTTTGCGACAGGCTGTCAGCCGCCGCTGTGCTACCTGTGCAACACCCCCTCAAAAATGTACGGAAAACTCTATCGCTATTCACTATTATGCGGAAACCTGTTTTTGATGGTTATCCGCCTATGTTGGTTGGCTACATGCGCGTGTCGTCGGACTCCGACCGCCAGAGCACGGACTTGCAGCGCGACGCGCTGCTCGCCGCCGGCGTCGATCCGCGTCACCTGTTTGAGGATCGTGCCTCTGGCGCGAAGGATGACCGTGCCGGCTTGGCGCGGGCGCTTGAGTTCGTTCGAGCCGGCGATGTGCTGGTGGTGTGGAAACTCGACCGGCTCGGTCGCTCGCTGTCGCACCTGCTCGCCATTGTGACTTCGCTCAAGGACAAGCGGGTGGCGTTCCGCTCGCTGACAGAGAACCTGGACACTACGACGCCCTCGGGCGAATTCCTGTTCCAGGTGTTCGGTGCGCTCGCGCAGTACGAGCGCGCCTTGATTCAGGAGCGCGTCGTCGCGGGCTTGGCCGCCGCACGCAAACGCGGCCGGATCGGCGGCCGGCCGCAGGCGATCACTGGTGAGAAGCTGGACGCCATCGTCGCCGCGCTCGATGGCGGCATGTCTAAGGCGGCGGTGTGCCGCAACTTCAATGTCAAGCGCACTACGTTGATCGAAACATTGACGCGAGCAGGTTGGCGTGGTGCGGGAAGGACGGTCGATGAGCAACAAGAATAAGCTACTCACCGTCTTTTCTGACGCAGAGCAGGAAGCCTTGTACGGCCTACCGGACTTCGACGATGCTCAGCGGCTGGAATACCTGGCGTTGGCCGAATCTGAACTGGCGTTCGCCAGCAGCCGGCCTAGCCTGCAGGCCCAAGTCTATTGCGTCTTGCAGATCGGCTACTTCAAGGCCAAGCATGCTTTCTTCCGCTTCGATTGGCATGAGGTCGAGGACGATTGCGCCTTCGTGCTGAGTCGCTATTTCCACGGCGAAGCGTTCGAACGCAAGGCGATCACCAAGCATGAGCACTACAGCCAGAGGGGTCAGATCGCCGAACTGTTCGGCTACCGGTCGTGGGCGGCTAGCTTCCTGCCGCAACTGGCACAGCAGGCTGAACAGATCGTGCGGCGCGACGTAATGCCAGGATTCGTGGCCGCCGAACTGATCGTTTGGCTCAGCGAGCACAAAATCATCCGGCCCGGCCACACCACCTTACAAGAGCTGGTCAGTGAAGCCCTGTCCACCGAACGCAGGCGCTTGGGCGGCTTGCTGGCAGAAGTGTTGGACGAATCGGCCAAAGCTGCGCTGGGCCAGCTCCTGGTGCGTGACGACACCCTGTCTCAACTGGCAGCGCTCAAGCAGGACGCTAAAGATTTCGGCTGGCGTCAGATGGCAGGGGAGCGCGAGAAGCGCGCCACGCTGAAGTCCTTGCACGGGATCGCCAAGGCGCTGCTGCCCAAGCTCGGCATCTCGCAGCAGAACCTGCTGTACTACGCGAGCCTGGCGAACTTCTATACCGTCCATGACCTGCGCCACCTGAAGGCGGAGCAGACCCGGCTCTACCTGCTGTGCTATGCCTGGGTACGTTACCGGCAGCTCACCGACAACCTGGTCGACGCGATGGCCTTCCACATGAAAAAACTTGAGGACGAGAGCCGCACGGGTGCGAAACAGTCCTTTGTCGCCGAACAGCTGCGACGCCATCAGGAAACGCCGCAGGTTGGCCGCCTGCTGTCGCTGTACGTGGACGACAGCGTGGCCGATCCGACGCCGTTCGGCGAGGTGCGCCAACGCGCCTACAAAATCATGTCCAGGGAATTGCTGCAAAACACGGCGCAGCGCATGAGCGTCAAGCCACTGAACAAACTGGCGCTGCACTGGCAGGCGGTGGACGGCCTGGCCGAACGCATTCGACGCCATCTACGGCCGCTGTACGTCGCGCTCGACTTCGCCGGCACGGCCCCCGATAACCCATGGCTCGCGGCGCTGACTTGGGCCAAGAGCGTGTTCGCCAAGCAGCAGCGCCTATCACAACGGCCACTCGACGAATGTCCGGCGGCAACGCTGCCGAAACGCTTGCGTCCGTACCTGCTGATGTTCGATGCCGAAGGCACGCCGACAGGCCTGCATGCCGATCGTTACGAATTCTGGCTTTACCGTCAGGTCAGGAAACGCTTCCAGGCGGGCGAGCTCTACATTGACGATAGCTTGCAGCACCGGCATTTGTCCGACGAGTTGGTTTCGATGGACGAGAAAGCCGCCGTGCTCGCGCAGATGGACATCCCCTTCCTGCGGCAGCCGGTCAGTGCCCAGCTCGATGCACTGGCGGCCGAGTTGCGTGCGCAATGGGTGGCGTTCAATCGCGAGCTGAAACAGGGCAAGCTGACGCACCTGGAATACGACAAGGACACGCAGAGACTGACCTGGCGCAAGCCCAAGGGGGAGAACCAGAAGGCGCGCGAGCAAGCTCTCTACGAGCAACTGCCATACTGCGATGTCGCCGACGTGTTTCGCTTCGTCAACGGCCAGTGCCAGTTCCTGTCGGCGCTGACACCATTGCAGCCACGCTATGCGAAGAAGGTAGCCGACGCCGACAGTCTGATGGCGGTGATCATTGCCCAAGCCATGAACCACGGCAACCAGGTTATGGCACGTACCAGCGACATCCCGTACCACGTCCTGGAGAGTACCTACCAGCAGTACCTGCGCCAGGCGACGCTACATGTGGCCAACGATTGCATCAGCAACGCCATCGCCGCACTGCCGATCTTCCCGCATTACTCGTTCGACCTCGATTCGTTGTACGGTGCCGTTGATGGGCAGAAATTCGGCGTCGAGCGACCAACTGTGAAGGCGCGCTACTCGCGCAAATATTTCGGCCGCGGCAAGGGCGTCGTCGCCTACACGCTGCTGTGCAATCACGTGCCGTTGAACGGCTACCTGATAGGCGCACACGAGTACGAGGCTCACCACGTGTTCGACATCTGGTACCGCAACACGTCGGACATCGTGCCGAGCGCGATCACCGGCGACATGCACAGCATCAACAAGGCCAACTTCGCCATCCTGCACTGGTTCGGACTTCGTTTCGAGCCGCGCTTCACCGACCTCGACGACCAGTTGCAGGAGCTGTATTGCGCCGATGATCTGGCATTGTACGAGAAATGCCTGATCCGGCCGGCTGGCCAGATCGACCGGCAACTCATCGTCGGTGAGAAGGCGAACATCGACCGAATCGTCGCCACACTGGGCCTGAAGGAAATGACGCAGGGCACGCTGATCCGCAAGCTGTGCACCTATACGGCGCCGAACCCGACGCGGCGCGCAATCTTCGAGTTCGACAAGCTCATCCGCAGTATCTACACACTGCGCTACCTGCGCGACCCGCAACTGGAGCGTAATGTTCACCGCTCGCAGAACCGCATTGAGTCCTATCACCAGCTACGCTCGACCATCGCCCAAGTCGGTGGGAAGAAGGAATTGACCGGCCGCACCGACATCGAAATCGAGATCAGCAACCAGTGCGCCAGGCTGATCGGCAACGCGATCATCTTCTACAACTCGGCGATCCTGTCCCTGCTGCTGACGAAGTACGAGGCAGCTGGCAATGCCAAGGCGCTGGCGTTGATCACGCAGATGTCGCCAGCGGCCTGGCGGCACATCCTGCTGAACGGGCATTACACCTTCCAGACTGACGGCAAGTTCATCGACCTGGATGCGCTCGTGGCGGGACTGGAGCTGGGCTGACGGAAATTTCTGGGATTCCGGCGTACAACCCCATCTACCAGCATCTAAACAGGCGTTGTTGATTATCATAAAACACTGACACTGTATTATATAATCGTGCTTTTGTGTTATTTTTTTAATATTTACTGATTACGTACTTGCTTAACCACTCAGTTGCGCTAGAACTAATAGACGCGAAATTTAAATCTCTAATTTTCCAACACTTAGTAAAACCTCGTTTGCCATCCCACTACCATTGTAGGAGCAAATCAGGAGACATAAAAAATTAGCGGTAGCGTGCCTGGCCCTCTAGATAAGTATTGGAGACTGTAATGAAGTTTGAAAAGTCACAGACAGCAATCGACCACCTGACTCCCGAGCAACACCGAATTACCCAGGAGGCGGGCACCGAAAGGCCCTTCACGGGCGAGTACAACGACAACAAGGAGCCTGGCATCTACGTCGACATAGTGTCGGGAGAGCCACTGTTCGCTTCGACGGACAAGTTCGATTCGGGTACTGGCTGGCCCAGCTTCACCAAGCCGATCGTTTCGGCAAACGTGAACGAGGTGCGGGACAGCGCACACGGCATGGTCCGGACGGAGGTCAGGTCAGTACACGCAGACAGTCATCTCGGCCATGTGTTCCCCGATGGTCCTTCCGACCGCGGCGGTCTGCGGTACTGCATCAACTCAGCGTCCCTTCGCTTCATCCCGCGCGACGAGATGGAGTCCGAGGGATACGGTGAATATCTCGATCAAGTAGAGGAGGCTTAACATGCATCAGCGCGCTGTTCTCGCAGGAGGATGTTTCTGGGGCATGCAGGATCTGATCCGCAAGCGGCCCGGCATCATCTCGACCCGTGTGGGTTACACGGGCGGCGATATTCCGAACGCCACGTATCGTAATCACGGCACGCATGCCGAGGGGATCGAGATTGTCTTCGACCCGACAGTGACGAGCTACCGGAACATCCTGGAATTCTTCTTCCAGATCCACGATCCGACGACGCTGAACCGCCAGGGCAATGATCGTGGGCTCTCCTACCGGTCGGGCATCTATTATGTCGACGAGGAGCAGAAGCGCGTCGCCGAGGATACGATCGCCGATGTGGATGCCTCGGGGCTGTGGGATGGCAAAGTGGTGACCGAGGTCCAGCCGGTCGGCGAGTTCTGGGAGGCCGAGCCCGATCACCAGGATTATCTGGAGAAGCGCCCGGGCGGCTACACCTGCCACTTCGTCCGTCCCGGCTGGGTGCTTCCGAAGCGCCAAAAGGTTGACGACGTACAGCCAGCGGCCGGGACCGCGGCGGAATAGGCTTCACTGCCGTTGCCACTGCGCCGATCCGGTCCGCAATCTTCGTGACCGCGTCGTTCAGCGACGCGGTCATCGAACCCTACTTCAGAGTGACGGCTCGTTCCAGTCAGTCGCCATCGCAACACCAGGATCGCAGATTTATGCCAGACCTCTCGTCCTTTCCGATCACGCAGCGCTGGCCGGCATCTCATCCCGATCGCCTGCAACTCTACGCAGCCCCTACGCCCAATGGCGTCAAGGTCTCGATCATGCTTGAGGAGACTGGCCTGGCGTACGAGCCCCACCTGATCGACATCTCGAACAACGAGTCGAAGGATCCGGCGTTCGTGTCGCTGAACCCGAACGGACGCATACCGGCGATCATCGATCCGGCTGGCCCTGACGGTAGACCCATCGCCTTATGGGAATCCGGTGCGATCCTCCTCTATCTGGCCGACAAGACGGGTCAGTTCATCTCCACCGAACCAGGCCAGCGTTACGAGACCCTAGCGTGGGTGTTCTTTCAGATGTCGGCCATCGGGCCGATGTTCGGTCAGCTCGGCTTCTTCCTGCGATTTGGCGGCAAGGACTATGAGGACAAGCGGCCGCAACAGCGCTTTATCGACGAATCCACGCGTCTGCTGGGGATTCTGGATCGCCGGCTGGAAGGCCGCGACTGGATCGTCGACGACTATTCGATCGCGGACATCGCGACGCTCGGCTGGGTGAATGCGCTGGTGGAATTCTACGCTGCGGGTGACATCCTTGGCCTCAGCAGCTTTTCGAACGTCCGCGCATGGCTTGGACGCGGGCTGGCTCGACCGGCCGTCCAGCGTGGCCTCCACATTCCCGCGAGGCCAGCATGAGCATCATCGCCGCCTATTATTACAACGAAGGCAAGCGAGTTCGCGAAATCGCGCTCGATGAGCACGTCAAGTTGGGCGAGAGTCGCTCGGGCTTCTGCTGGATCGCGCTTAGCGAACCCACCCCCGAGGAACTACTCGCGATCCAAAGGACATATAATCTTCATCCGTTGGCGATCGACAACGCGATGCACCCGCTGTGCCCGCCCAAGCTCGAGGTCTACAACGATGAGTTGTACGTCGTCGCGCAGACCGCCGAGCTGGTCGGCGACCGGATCAGCTACGGCAAGATGGCGATCTTCACCGGTCACAATCACCTTATCACCGTGCGGCACGGCAATGCCGGAGCGCTGGGCAAACTTCGGGAGCAACTCGAGGCATCGCCGACGCAGTTCGGCAAGGGTGTCGACTATGTGCTGCACGCGATCTTGCATCGCGTGGTCGACCAGTATCTGCCCATCTTCGAAATGATCGAGGACGACGTCCTGGCGATGGAGCGACGGTCGCTGCACGATTTCCTCGGGCCAGAAGAGGTGGCGCGAATCTTCGAACTAAGGTCCGAACTCACGCGGTTCCAGCGCACGCTCGGGGCTATGGCCGAGCTGGTGCGAAAGCTCGTTCGCGGCCACTTTCCCTGCATCAGCGCCGAAATGACACCATATTTCCACGACGTCGCGGACCATGTCCACCGCGTGCAGTCCATGGTCGACGGCCTCCTGCTTGTCCTGTCCACGGTCTTTGAGGCCAGCAGCCTTCTTGAAGCGCAAAGGACGGGGGTGATCACCCGCCAGCTGGCGGCTTGGGCGGCAATACTGGCAGTCCCGACGGCGATCGCTGGAATATACGGCATGAACTTTAAGCACATGCCGGAGCTGGACACGGCCTACGGATACTTTGTCGTGCTCGGAGTGATAGCGATATCGTGCGTTTTCCTATTTGTGCGCTTCAAGAAGGCTAAGTGGCTGTGAATACTGCCCATCGTTTTCTTCGCCGTCATCTGACGGTTACAGCGGGCCTTATACGGAAGCTTGTCCAATCCAACTCAAGATGAAGGTGCGTCCATGACATAGCAGCTGACCGACGCTCTACAAGCAGTTCAGTCCTTCATCGCCAAGGGCTAAGACCGCGAATAGCGCGTCAAGGACAGCAATCTCGTCGATCTCGAGCCAGGATCAACCATCGGTCCGTGCGGCATCTGCGTCGACGCGGCGTTTCGCCTCGGAAGCGGTGATGATGGCGATAACGCCTCCACCCTCTACGCGATCACCGATCCGGCGACCGAGCATAAGGGGGTCGTCTCAGAAAACGGAAAATAAAGCACGCTAAGCCGGTTGCAGCGGCCGTAGCGGCCTGAACTTGCCCGCGCCGATCTTGGCGCTGCTGCGCCAGAGGTAATCGCCGGTCAGGTTGATGTGCTCCCAGCCGAGCGGCGACAGGTACTGCAACAGGCCGTCATCGACGGCTTGACCGTGGCCACGCAAGGCGTTCGCGGCCCGCTCCAGATAGACCGTGTTCCATAGCACGATGGCCGCCGTCACCAGGTTGAGGCCGCTGGCCCGGTAGCGCTGCTGCTCGAAGCTGCGGTCGCGGATTTCCCCCAGGCGGTTGAAGAACACGGCGCGGGCCAGCGCGTTGCGCGCCTCGCCTTTGTTCAGCCCGGCATGCACGCGGCGGCGCAGCTCGACGCTTTGCAGCCAGTCCAGGATGAACAGTGTGCGCTCGATGCGTCCCAGCTCACGCAGGGCGACGGCCAGGCCGTTCTGGCGCGGGTAGCTGCCAAGCTTCCTGAGCATCAGCGAGGCCGTCGCCGTGCCCTGCTTGATCGAGGTGGCCATCCGCAGGATTTCATCCCAATGGGCGCGGACGTGCTTGATGTTGAGCGTGCCGCCGATCATCGGTTTCAACGCCTCGTAGGTGGCATCGCCCTTCGGGATGTAGAGCTTGGTGTCGCCCAGGTCACGAATGCGCGGGGCGAAGCGGAAGCCCAGCAGGTGCATCAACGCGAAGACGTGGTCCGTGAACCCTGCCGTGTCGGTGTAGTGCTCCTCGATCCGCAGGTCGGATTCGTGATACAGCAGGCCGTCGAGCACGTAGGTCGAGTCGCGCACGCCGACGTTCACGACCTTGGTGTGGAACGGCGCGTACTGGTCGGAGATATGGGTGTAGAACGTCCGCCCTGGGCTGCTGCCGTATTTCGGATTGATGTGGCCGGTGCTCTCGGCCTTGCTGCCGGTGCGGAAGTTCTGGCCGTCCGACGATGACGTGGTGCCGTCGCCCCAATGCTCGGCGAAGGGATGTCGGAACTGCGCGTTGACCAGCTCGGCCAGTGCCGCCCCGTAGGTTTCGTCGCGGATGTGCCAGGCTTGCAGCCAGGCCAGCTTGGCGTAGGTCGTGCCGGGGCACGATTCCGCCATCTTGGTCAGGCCCAGGTTGATCGCGTCGGCGAGGATCGTGGTCAGCAACAGGTTTTTGTCCTTGGCCAGGTCGCCTGACTTCAGGTGGGCGAAGTGCCGGGTGAAGCCCGTCCATTCGTCTACCTCCAGCAGCAATTCGGTGATCTTGACGTGCGGTAGGATCATCGCCGTCTGGTCGATCAGGGCCTGTGCGGTATCGGGCACCGCCGCATCGAGCGGCGTGATCTTCAGGCCCGACTCCGTGATGATGGCGTCCGGCAGCTCGTTGGCCAGCGCCATGCGGTTGACGGTGGCGAGCTGCGTTTCCAGCAGCGTCAGCCGGTCATGCAGGTACTGGTCGCAATCGGTGGCCACGGCCAGCGGCAATTCGCTGGCCTGCTTGAGGCTGGCGAATTTCGCGGGCGGCACCAGGTAGTTGTAGCGGCTCGCGTTTGAAAACGGGCGTGCTCGCATTCGACGCCGCTTTCGGCTCGAATTAACTGCAACTGACGGCGCGCTGATGCTCACGCTATCTGCAAACGAGCTTGCAATCGACGGCGGCGGCTCGCATTTCATGGCGGCGTGCTCGAATTAATTGCAAGTGAAATGCCGGGTTCCAAGCTATCCAAAATCAATAGATGCAGTGCCGGCTGCCCGCTAACGCCTCTGAGCGGTCAGACGGGGATTGACCTACGCCGCCTCTCGCACGAGACGGATATCGACTTCTCTGTCAACGTACTTCCATTCCTCTGTTGCACGCAGTTCGGAAAGCAATGCGTTGAACTCAGCCTCATGGGTTGGCGCGAACTCGAACCAATTGAGAAAATCGAACGGTTCATTTTCAGAGAGGTCGCGGCAGTGGTGGAGCTTGCGCGCTACTGCAGGCAAGTAGTTGAGCCCGATTTGGATGTGCTTTGACTTTTCGAAAACGCTCCGGCGCTCGTCTTGCGTGAATTCCCACCAAGCTGCGTTTTTTCGGATCGGTATCAACGCAGCGCAAGTTGCTTCTGGGCGCGCTAGCCCTTGCTGCTTCACCACAATTTCGTTCTTCTCTTCGCGCATGACATACCGTTCATTGCTTGTTATTCCGCGAAGTACCCAGGGTGCATTGGTTTCGGGCTGCAACTCTGAGGCAGATATTACGTTGAGCCTTTTGGCTTCAGGCAGTGACTTGCCAACTATGGTTTCGGTTCCAACGATCCGCCAAAGACCGCTGTCTCCGCCGACGAATGCAAATAATCGTGTATCCATTTCACCCCCTTCATGTGAGTGTGTTAACTTTTTTACAGCCTCAAAAAACCTATCTGCCCATCCCATGCTTGTGCATCATCGTCTCGCCTCGCTTAGCGTAGTATTGCATTACGCTTACCAGCGCCCCCAGTTAAATTGTAAATATAGCATCGAATTGGTCTGTGATACAACCGCCAGAAAATAGCCGTTTGTCGCCATTTCAAAAATTAATTGTACCGTATCGGTACGCCCTAACTAGGCGTCAGGCCGGAACCTTGGGCCGCGTCAGGATAGGGCCGATTCCAGCATTTTCTGACGCCTCGCCGGCAACCTCTAGGGCCTCAACCTGACAGGCCGTACGCTTAACGTACGATTTTTTCCGTTTTCTCTATCGTCCCCATCAAGGCTCTGGCCAGCACGATGCCCTTGTCGGTTTGCATGGCCAGCTCGGTCAGCAACTGGACAGCCTGCCGGTAGTGGCCAATCGTGAACGGCTGGAAGCCGAACACCGTTTGCAGCTCGACCAGGTGCTCGCGTCGGGTCTGCTCACGCTGCCCGTACTCGTCCCAGCTTTCGATGCCGACCTTGAGCTGGTTGGCGACCAGTCTCAGCAATGGCGGGAACGGTGGCTCATCAGCGCCAAGGATGACGCCGGGAAAGCGCAGGTAGCAGAGCTGCACCGCGAAGCCCAGCCGATTGGCCGGGCCGCGCCGCTGCCGGATGATGGAGAGGTCGCTTTCGCTGAACGTGTAGTGACGGATCAACTCATCCTTGGTGTCCGGCAACGCCAGCAGGCTTTCGCGCTCGGCGGCGGAGAGGATCGAACGGCGGGGCATGCGGTTTCCTTCTTCTTGAAAACGTAGGTTTGTGACAAGCCCGCCAAGGCAACCGGCGCGGCACGGGAATCAAGGCATTGCGATTCTCGAAAATAGTTCTTGAAATTCTATTCTTGATTGCATATCATCTCAACGAGTTTCGATAAGAAAGGATGCGCATGCGACCGTCTGTTGTGCTTGACATGAAGCGAAGCGCAGTGCGTGAAGCGGTAGGCCGCTTTCGCGCCGCGAACCCGCGCGTCTTCGGCTCGGTGCTGCATGGCACCGACCGGGATGGCAGCGACCTCGACCTGTTGGTCGATGCGCTGCCCGGTGCCACGTTGTTGGACTTGGGCGATTTGGAAGAAGAACTGAAATCGCTGCTCGGCGTTGACGTCGATCTGCTGACTCCCGGCGACCTGCCGCCGAAGTTCCGGGCCAAGGTGCTCGCGGAGGCGCAACCGATATGAGCGAGAACCGCCTGCCCGATTACCTCGACCACATTCAGCAGGCCGCAACCGATGCGCGCAGCTTCGTGGAAGGGATGGCCAAGGACGACTTCTTGGCCGACAAGCGCACCCAGCAGGCCGTCATCATGAGCCTGATCGTCATCGGCGAGGCGGCCACAAAGGTGATGGATGGCTACGTCGAGTTCACCCAGGCGCATGCCGACGTGCCGTGGCGCAGCATGCGCAATATGCGTAAT
Organism: Pseudomonas sp. 18.1.10; assembly: GCF_024655625.1. Classification (NCBI taxonomy): domain Bacteria; kingdom Pseudomonadati; phylum Pseudomonadota; class Gammaproteobacteria; order Pseudomonadales; family Pseudomonadaceae; genus Pseudomonas; species Pseudomonas sp. 18.1.10. Next base: position 33,917 of record NZ_JANLGL010000020.1, on the reverse strand, counting down.
CGCATGGCTCACGGCTATTTCGACATCAACCTCGATGTGGTGTGGGAGACGGTACAGGAATGGCTGCCGGCGTTGCTCCAGCAATTGCCCGCCGTGCGTCAGGATGCCGACGATGAAGACCGTAACGACAAAGGCATGGAGCCATGACCAATCAAGCCGCCGATGTTCGGCCCCTCTGGCGTGTTCGATCCCGCGACCTATGAGCCGCGCTCGGGCAAGACCTTCTGGATGGCCGCAACGGACGTGAGTTCGCTGGTGGGCAAGGAGGCAGCAGCCGACACGCTCATCGGCAACTGCACGACCGCACGACCAGCCTCCCGTTCAAATTCGAGTTAGAACTCATATCCAGCCTGTCTGGGGGCACTGTGAAAGAGGGATCTCCGATGACTGTTGAATCGAGAATATTTTCTGTAGCCGAGTATGTTCAGCCGTCCGAAGGCGAGCCTATTCGTTCCGTTGTGCTTGAAACCCGAGACTCAATTATCGTGGTTTGGCATGTCCATCCCGGGCAGGAAATTGCGGCTCACATTCATCCTCACGGCCAAGACACGTGGACTGTTTTGTCGGGAATGGCTGATTACTTTCAGGGCAATGGGATTGTTCGTGCCCTCAGGGAAGGTGAGATAGCCGTGGCAAGACCGGGCCAAGTGCACGGGGCGCGAAATACAGGTACCGAGCCATTTGTGTTCGTCTCGGTTGTGGCATCAGCCAATGCCGGTTTCGTATTGGCTGAGCGATAGAGCCCAATCTCTGGAGTTGGTCCAATGAGCGGTCGGGGAGATAGGTAACAGACATGCAGCGGACACGGCTGCTAAACCAGGTCGCAAACCTCCTTGCGTCGCAGCGTGCCGCAAGCGACGCGATCAATCGAATGGGGTCGGCATGAGACTGAACACCATCCAGTTCCCGACCGCGTAGCCGCCTGTCCTGCCGATCAGGTCTTGACCATCGACGCCTGGGATCAGTCCTGAATGTTCTTGGAGACCACTACGTTATGAGCCGCAGCCGCCGCAAAACACCCATCGTCGGGCACACGACCTGCGGCAGCGAGCGCGAGGACAAGAAGCTCTGGCATCAGCGCTGGCGCACCCGTGAGCGCACGGCGCTGACCAGCGCGTCGCCCGAAGCCCTGAGCGCCCATCTGCCCCTGCTGGAAAACCAGGCCAGCAGCGTCTGGTCGATGGGCAAGGATGGCCGCTCCTACTGGCCCGTCAAGCGCCAGGCCGCCACGGCGGATCGCATCGCCAATCACAAGGGACGCAACCCGCAAGAACGCGCCTCCCTGAAAAAGCGCCTGCTGCGCAAGTGGATGAGCAAATGAAGCTCTCCTTCCATCAGCACATTGCGCTGTTCTGGATGATCGGTGCTCCGGGCGTCTTCGCGCCCGTGATCGAGAACGCCAAGCGGCCCGATGCCGGCGCCGTCATGGCGTGGGGTGTCGCGATCGTGGCGGTGATGATCCTCTTCACCCCTTTGCTGCTGCGCTGTCCACCATTCCGGCGCTGGTATGGCCGGACGGATGCGCTGTCGGAGCGGCAGCGCCAGGCGCTTGCCGAGCGCGGCCTGCGCCGCTACTACCAGACCGCTTTCGATGACGGCTACGTGCCCCGCGTGATGCCCTACGTGTGGCGCATCATCTGGACGGTCGGCGGGTTGATGGCTGTGACCGCCGTACTGCCTACCAACACCGGACGGCCAGCCTTCGATGCCTTGGTGGTCTTCTCGACCTGGTATCCGATAGGCGTGATGCTGCTGGTTTTCGCGTCGAGGCCCCTTGGCCGGTTGATTCGCCAAAGAGCACAGGAGCGGCGGAAATGAGCACGTCAACCATCGAGGCGCTGGCCAGCGCCTGGGCAAGGATTGCCGAGGAAGCGGAATTCCCCGCTGACTACGAGGGGACTGCCACACCACAAGCGCATCGGGCTAGCGAAGCTATTCAGGAGCAGATTCGGGAGCGCATCGTCGCCACCAACGACATGCGGCTGTTCAGCCTGCTGCACCTGCTGGGTCAGGCGTCGCTGCGCATGGAGCAAGCGCTGTGGCCGGAGGATTACGAGCGGATGACGCGCGAGGTTGAGGAAGCCCTGCGGCAAGCCACCGACGCCAACGCCAGATCGTACACCCACGAAGAAGTGATGCAGGCGATGCAGGAACGCATCGACCGGGCGCGAGACAAGCCATGTTGATTGGCTATGCGCGCGTCTCGACGCAGGATCAGAACCTGGAGCTGCAACGCGAAGCCTTGAGCAAGGCCGGATGTAAAAAGGTCTTCGAGGACAAGGTGAGTGGCACGCGGGCAGACCGGCCTGGCTTGGCCAAGACGCTCGAAATGCTGCGCGAAGGCGATACTTTGGTCGTCTGGAAGCTCGACCGGCTGGGCCGGTCGGTCAAGCAACTGGTCGATCTGGTCGGCGATCTGCACAAGCACGGTGTCCAGTTCAGGAGCCTCACCGACTCCATCGACACCGGCACACCATCCGGGCGGTTCTTCTTCCACGTCATGGCGAGCCTTGCCGAAATGGAGCGCGAGCTGACCGTCGAGCGCACCCGCGCCGGGCTGGAAGTCGCCAAGCAGCTCGGCCGCAAAGGCGGCCGCAAGCCGAAGATGACCGACAGCAAGATCGAGTCGGCCAAGAAGCTGCTGGCCAGCGGGGTGCCGCCCAAGGACGTGGCCAAGAACCTCGGCGTGTCCATTCCGACGCTGTACCGCTGGGTGCCAGCCTCCACGCACGCTTAGCGTGCTTTATTTTCCGTTTTCTGAGACGACCCCATAAGGGCCTGTTGATCGACGTGTTCGATGAAATCTGCTACCGCGACCCAGTTCAAGAGTCGGGACCTCAATGTAGAAGAAGTTGACTAACGAGCATTCGCGTCATCCGATCAAGCAAGCTGGAGACATTTATGAAAGCCATTGGTTACAAGGTTCCGGGACCCATCGCCGCGGATGCCGCGCTGGTCGACATCAATCTGCCTCGGCCTGTCGCTGCAGGATACGATATCCTGGTTGAGGTGAAGGCCGTCTCGGTCAACCCGGTCGACTACAAGGTCCGCAACAGCACGCCGCCGGCAGATGGCGATTGGAAGGTGCTGGGATGGGATGCCGCCGGGATTGTGCGCGAGGTCGGCCCCGACGTCACGCAGTTCGAGTTAGGCGACGAGGTCTATTATGCCGGATCGATCACACGGCCCGGTACCAATGCGGAGTTCCATCTCGTCGACGCCCGGATTGTCGGTCACAAACCTGCGTCGCTCTCCTGGGCGGAAGCGGCGGCGCTGCCGCTGACGACGTTGACGGCCTGGGAGGCGATGTTCGACCGCCTGGACGTGGCGAAGCCCGTACCCGGTGCGGCGGAGGCGATCCTCATCATCGGTGGCGCGGGCGGGGTTGGGTCGATCGCCGTCCAGATCGCGCGACAGCGCACGGACCTCACCGTCATCGCCACAGCCTCTCGACCGGAAACCCAAGAGTGGGTAAGAGGGCTTGGAGCTCACCACGTCATCGACCATTCTCGTCCGCTCGCGCCACAGATCGCCGAACTCGGCATCGGTGCTCCCGCTTTCGTCTTTTCGACCACACATACCGAGCAACATGTCGCCGACATCGCCGAACTGATCGCCCCACAAGGACGGTTCGGACTGATCGACGATCCCAAGGCATTCGATATCATGGTTTTCAAGCGCAAGGCGGTGTCGATCCACCACGAGCTGATGTTCACGCGGTCGATCTACGGCACGCCCGACATGAATGAGCAGGGCGAGATTCTGGATGCGATGGCAGCGCTGGTTGACGACGGCAAAATCCGCACGACGCTGACCCGGCGACTGTCGCCGATCAATGCCGCCAATCTGAAGACGGTGCATGCACTGATCGAAAGTGGCGCGGCTAAAGGCAAGATCGTCCTCGAAGGCTTCTAACGACCGCGATCGCCAAACATCTTGTCCAACCTCAAAAAGCCGAACGGGTTATGCCCCAGCGATGAGAATCCCATGACCAAATCTATTGCCACCGCCTCGATCAACCGCGAAACCGCAGTCGCCCTCATCGACGCGGCGCTCGCTGCGGCCCGTGCCATCGGCATCCCGGCTGCCGTCGCCGTCGTCGACGCCACCGGTAACCTGCGCGCGTTCGAGCGCACCGACGATGCGCCGTTCCTTACCGTCGATGTTGCCATCGACAAGGCCTGGAGTTCCGCCTCGTTTGGGTTCCCGACCCATGTCTGGAACGACTATGTGACCAACGATCCAAAAGTGGCGCCGCTAGCCTATCGCCCTCGGATGGTCGCTGTCGGCGGCGGTTATCCGATTCTGGAGGATGGGAAGTTGATCGGCGGCATAGGCATCTCCGGAGGCAACTATCAGCAGGATCAGGATGCGTGCGTCGAGGCACTCATGAAAATCGGGTTCCAGTTGCCAGCCTGACGACTGTGAGGCCATCACCGGTGGTAATGGCCAACAGATCCAACCTTTGAGAGGCCTAATGATGGAAGCGTTCGTCGTCTTTACGCGGGAAGAAACCAGCGACCCACATGCACTCGCAACCTATTCTGCAGGCGTCGGACCATCGTTCGATGGTCACGACGTTACCTTTCTCGCCGCTTATGGCGCGATCCAGCATTTGGAGGGGCCGCCCATCGAAGGGGCCGTAATCTTGCGTTTCCCGACGATGCAGGCCGCTCGCGACTGGTATGACAGTCCCGCCTACCAAACCATCGCTGCTCAACGCTTTGCCGGTTCCCGTTACCGCGCCTTTATCATTGAAGGGCGGCGGTGACATACCGACAGAAGCACTTCGGCGCTGACCACGAGGTATCGGCGTGTGAACTCGCATCTTGGGAATCTGTGGGGGGGACCAAGACAGCGGCGCTAGGGGCTCATATCGTCGATCGGATCAGAGAGTTGCTCGGCGAGAATGGGTTATCTATTGCCGAGCTGACGGAGCGGAGCCGCCCTCTCCCAACGGATTGATTCAATCGTTGACGCTCCTCCTATCCGGATCCGGGTTTTCGCACGCTGATCAACAGAGTTACAGCGCGCAACGCCTGTAGTGGGCATCAGGGGATGGGTGGCAATCAGGATGATTGCCCACCTTCCAACGATTAACCTTGCTCAAGTTGCTTCACTAGTCGCTCCGCGTCGAGATGGAAGTCCGAGAAAACAATGCTACCGCCAGCGTCGATAACCGTAAACCACGGAGTTCCTCGTGTGCGGTAGTCTTCCATGAAGGTTGGAAACGGCGAGCCGGTCGGTTGCTCGTCGTGACCGAAAACGATAGGAAGCTCATACTTGAGCTGGTTCACGCGCAACTTCTCGAAGGTATTCTCATGCGTTCCTTCGAAGACGGTCTGGATCACTGCGAACCCCACGTCTTTTGAGCTCAACGCTGCATGCAACTTTTGTAGCGTCGGAAACCCATGCAAATGGCAACCTTGGCACCAATGCTGGAAGGCAAACAAGATTTTCGGGCCGGGCCCGATATCTGACAGTTTGAACGGCGCGATACTTTCCCCATCTTTGCCAATCCATTTTTGCACCCGCAGCTCAGGCGCTTGTCGTTCGATCTCGTTCATCTGATCCTCCAACCCCGATACAGAAGCTTAGTGGATGATCGCGCGTCGCGACGGTGCGCGAACGTCCGACCTTATTTTCCCTATTTCCTGAAGCCAGAATAGATCAGATCGACATTTCGTCCTTAATATACTCAAGCTGCCGGCGAGCGCGAACTGGGCAACCATGCGCTGGTGAGCCTTGAGCTTTGCACGCTGCCCATCCGTTTGAGAGCGAACCTGCAACTTCCGCTCCGCATACCGCAGATCAGCGTACGCAGCCTTGGGGTTATCTACCCTATAGCCATTGGGTATTGGGAATCATGCTGGCCTGACGCTATGTTCGATACGCGATTTTTTACGATGATAGAGCATCTGTATCTGATTTTTAGTCGATTGGCTTATTCGGCGGATGTGCGGGCAAATGCTTTACGCAGAGTACTGAAATGAAGGCCGGCTTCGGTCTGCCGTATCGAGCAAGAGGGGTCACTATGGTCACCAGAGGTTTCACCGGTCGCGGTTCAGGCGACCAGTCCGATCGGATTCCGCCAGGTCAGCATCTGGTGGAGGATTTCCCTGTTCTGTCGGCCGGCCCTACGCCGAGGGTAGAGCCCTCCGACTGGAAATTCACAGTCAAAATTGGTCCGAAGCCCGTCAAAACGTGGAATTGGGGCGAATTCAACACTCTACCAAAGACCCAGGTGACAAAGGATATTCACTGCGTCACCTCTTGGTCCAAACTGGATACCGTTTGGGAGGGTGTACTCATTGAAGACATCCTTGCAGATGCAGAGCTTGATCGGCCTACCGATTTCGTCTTGGCGCACTGCTACGATAATTATTCGACAAACGTCCCTCTGACGGATCTGCTTTCCGGGAAAGCGATGGTCGCCCTCAGTTATGCGGGCAAGCCACTTTCCCGCGATCATGGGGGGCCGGCGCGTCTTCTAGTGCCGCACCTTTACTTCTGGAAATCCGCCAAATGGGTGAATGCGCTGCAATTCACGACGCGTGACGAGGCCGGCTTTTGGGAGCTGCACGGCTATCACATCTACGGCGATCCGTGGCGCGAACAACGATACACCCATGACTGAAAACGAAGCGCAAGTCCGTTCGTGGCAATCATGCGTGATCGACGACATCATCCAGCAAACACCGAGTATCAAGAGCTTCTTCCTTCGGTTGAGCAAGCCGTTCGCGCACACCGCAGGTCAGCACGTCGATATCCGGCTGACCGCGCCCGACGGCTACAGTGCAATGCGCAGCTACTCGATCGCGTCATCGGCAGTTTCGACCCCGATCGTCGAGATAGCTATCGAGCGCATGCCGGATGCCGAAGTTTCGCCGTTTTTTCACGACATCGCGGCGATTGGTGACGAAATCGAAGTTCGCGGTCCGCTCGGTGGCCATTTCCTTTGGCCTGAGCCTGCCATAGATCCGGTTCTGTTGATCGGGGGAGGCTCCGGCCTCGTGCCGTTGATGGCAATGATCCGGCAGCGCCGCGCATTGGCCCAAGCCGTTCCGACAGCGTTGCTCCTGTCCGCACGAACCGCCGAGGACGTTCTCTTCTCAGAAGAACTTCATTGCATCGAAATCAGCGATCCGGCGTTCGTCCTGGCGCTCGCGATTACGCGCGAGAAACCGGTTCGCGCATCGGACTTTGCGCGACGGATCGACGGCATGATGGTCCAAGAAATTCTAACCAGGCTTCAGGGAAAGCCGACGCAAGTGTTCGTCTGCGGGTCTAACGGATTCGTCAACATCGCAACCGATAGCGCGCTGCTGGCGGGCTTGGACGCCTCCATCATCAAGACGGAGCGCTACGGGGGCTAGCGGCGCGAGCTATCTCACGTCGCGCCGATCGTAGACGTGCGCCCTGGGAAGCTTTGGCGATCAACGTGAACCGTTTTGCCGAACACAGTCTTCGTACCCCCCGGCCTCTAGAACGCCTTCGCTCGCGATACCTGGCTCGACATCAAGCTCAATTTGAAAGTTCCTGCACTATCCGTCGTCCTGATATGCTCGACCAGCATGATGGGCGATTCGAGCGGGACCGCTTCCGTCCCAATCGAGGCTCGGTTACCTTAGAGCATCGGCTCGGCGCTACAGGAGGCGCGTGCGGCCTCTGCCTGGCGGTGAAAGCACTTTGGGCCATGTCGCCTGGATAGCGGCCAATCGTCAGCATCTGCTCCGATGTCGGCCAAGGTGCAGTCGCCATCTTTGAACGCCGCGAATTGGAGATCAACGCCATGACAGCGATCCGCGTGCAACTGCCGGAGATGCAATATGACAACTGATGTATTGCTGTACACCACGAATTGGTGCCCGTTCTGCCGCCGAGCGAAGGCGCTCCTCAAGGAAAAGGGCGTGCGATGGAAGGAGCTCGATATTGAGGCGGATCCGGCTCACCGGCAGGCCATGGCGGAAGCGTCGGGGCGAAGCTCCGTGCCGCAGATCTTCATCAATGGCACCCTTATCGGTGGCTCCGATGAGCTATTCGCGCTCGATGTCAGAGGCGAGCTCGACAAACTTCTCGGGCGCAACCCGCCTGCCACCTGAGGAGGTGCGGCTTGGGGCAGCCAGCCCGCGAGCCTTCGCCGGTTGATGAATACAAAAGGAGAGTCCGTTGGTCTCAGCCATCTGGAAAGACACTACTATCGCCACAAGCGACGAAACAGTCATCGTCGAGGGAAATCACTACTTCCCACCGTCAGGAGTCGACCTGAGCCTGCTTGAGATGAGCCCGCACACATCTGTCTGTCCGATCAAAGGCGCCGCGCGCTTCTTTCATGTTCGCGCGGGTGACGCGCTCAACGTGAACGCCGCTTGGACCTATCCCGCCCCCACTCCGGATGCCGAGGGTATCCGGGATTACATCGCTTTCTGGAAAGGCGTGGACGTTGCCTAGCAGACTGGACGGACGACTTCGCTGATAGCCATGCGGGCGCCGACATCTCAATTATCCTGCCCACCCCGGGCCTCGTCGGCTGCAGGAATCTGCCCGGCACCTTAGCGCGACCCGGCACTGGCGGTCTCGCACCCGCCGCGCCTCTGTTCTATCAATAAGGATGGATGACATGGAGCATTCCGAGTTCGATGCCGCTTTCGCGAAGCTTGCGGAGGGATACAGAGAAGGGACTTATGAAGGCCGGCGTTTCAGCTTGATCGTCCGGCGATCTGGGGACGGACGTCGCAACAGTCTGTTCGCCAGGGAGTTGGACGGGACTGACATTGTCAGCTTCAACCTCTTCCGCGTTACATCAGATAGGACATTGTTGAAGCCGTGCGAAATGTCCGCCGAAAAGGTCGTAGCGTTCGTGCTGGAGTTCCGACCGGACACCTGACGGGCAGAAGAAGATCCCGGCCAACCGGCGCGCCTGCGACGGCCGGCTATCTAAGGCTGCGCAAGCCTATAGCCGCAGCTCATTGCACTTCGTCTGGCGAGGAATTCAACATCGATACGTCGCCATCCGCGGGGATATCGGTACAGGCGCCCGTGTAAGCCAGATTGAGAAATCCTAAGCGATGACTAACACCAATGACGCCACCCTTCCGACACATTCTATTCTTGAGGAATGCACAGCGATGGCTGTCGTCAACGCTCTGAAGATTATTCTGAAGAACAGCTACGCGATCTACCTTAAGACAAAAAATGCCACTCGGGCGCATCCCGCCCCTACTTCAGGGACTTTCACTTGCTTCTCGCTCTGTCACTCACAGCATCGGCACGCCCATGACGCATGGTATCCAGGCCTCATAATTTTCCCATATAACCTTCTTGTCTTTTGCGCACCCAGAAAGACTCGAGGCTTTAACTGGACAGATGAGCCCTCGAGGGTAGTGTTCACCTGATTGGCTTTCTCATATCTGATGTTGATTCGCACAGTGTGCCAACCAGGTGATAGTTTCAAAAAACCTGCGCTTCAGAGCGAATTAGACGATCTTCGATAAGAGCGATCCGCCTCAAAATCCAAAACATCTAACATTGTCCTAGAGCCATATTTGTACCTAGTACTATGGCGCTCCCATTAACACATTTGATGATGCACAGAAAACTTAGCTCATGATAGCTTTCAGCTAACAGCTATTCGGAAGCCCGAAAGGATTCAACCGTTTAAGCGTGAACCGTCGATTATAAATACTTTCGTAAGTTAGCTTTAAAGGACGCTTTTAGTCCTTGTAAATACGCATTACGACTCCACAGCTACCAAATCCATACGGCGCCAGCAACCATTAAAACACCCGACACTACTAAAACAATAGTAGAGGCGCGATTGCTGCCTTTCAAAGTATGACCAACACCCACATCCATAACTAGGTGTCGAATTCCGGCTACGAGATGATAAATAAATGAAGAGTATACCAACCAGAAACTAACTTTGCCGAAAGGTGAAGAAAAAATCTCCTTGACTTCATTAAAACCCTTTTCTGACTCCAACGATTTGCTCAGCATATACAGTATCAGTCCCAGAAAAATAAAGAGCATAATTCCTGAAATCCGGTGCAGAATCGATGTAAGCGCCGTGAGAGGAAGCTGAATGGTTCGAATATCAAGATTAACCGGCCGCTTTTTATTCATTTTGACTCCAGTCAACAATTCTAGTGGGGGATTTCAGTTTTCGATCTCATTCATCATAGCAGCTGTAACTAAGGCTGGCGGCGACAATAATGGAGATATTCGGGGCTTACGTTGCATTTTGAGGTCGCAAGTGCATGTGCGTAAATTGAAGCAAATTGCAAGGTTATGCCCAATAGGTAGCTAGCTTATTAATTTAACAAAAGTGACGTGTGTCGTTCTGCAGGGCATGCTGTTCCCCAACCCTGGAAAACCTATCCTCTTTAACACGTCAAAGTCGATTGATAGGCTTGCTGCAACAGCTATCTGCCCGGTTGAAGTCGAAGATCGATGTATCTGTAGGGTTTGGAAATAAATGCGGGCGCCCACCGCACTCACGGCTCAGTTACCATTCTTTGTGCATCGCGGCCGCGCGGCTAGTTGGTAGCTGTTCTAAGCCTAGTCAGTGCCGCCCTTCGCCCCAAGCCCCATAGTCAGATTTGAGAAATGACAGTAGGCGATGCCGCAACGCGCTTCATCGACCTATGTAAAACGACTCCTTTATCGAAATAGTGCACTCATCGCTCTCCACGGCGATCCCTTCATCGCGAATTGCACCGCCCAAGACGATCTGCACTGAAATCAATACTTTCTGATGCCTCTTGATTAGAGATGCCAGCCATAATAATCTCATCGCCAACGCATACGGCGTTCGGCAGCCAACACACTCTCACTCACTACTGGAAGCTCAGACATGAAAACCATAGGCATTGAAAACTCGAAGTCCAGCGTACAGGCCCACTTAACGCTTGGAACCAAAACTATGGGGCTAGGTATCTATGGCGCGTACTTGGCTCTCGCTATTATTTACTTCTGGTTCGGCGGCATGAAATTTACCCACTACGAGGCCGAGGGCCTGGTTCCACTGGTGAGCAACAGCCCGCTTTTGGGATGGGTGTATAGCATTTTTTCGGTCGACATGTTCTCCAGCCTGCTCGGCATACTAGAGATTTCGATCGGCACTCTGATCGCAGGCCGCATGCTGTCGCCCAAACTATCCGTGGTAGGAGGCGCTCTGTCTGCAGGCCTGTTCTTCACAACCCTTAGCTTTATGTTTTCCACTCCGGGCGTCATTGAGCCTAGTTTAGGGTTTCCGGCGATTTCCGTTGCGCCAGGTCAGTTTCTGCTTAAAGACTTAGGGTTGCTTGCTGTTTCGATATTTGTGGCAGGCCATTCGCTGGTTGAACTGGAAAAACGTAAAATTAATGCATAATTTTTTCAATGGCTTAAGGCAGTAATGCCTTAGGCCTTTTTGCCATCATTTTCCCCCGCCAGATCTTTCAACCAGTCACGAGGGCTCAACCCCGTCTTGCGTCTAAATGCGCGAGACAGCGCCGAAGGACTTTCGTAGCCGACTTGAGCTGCAATCAGCGTAATCGAGCGCCCTTCTCGCATCAGCTTCTGAGCCAGGCTAACTCGCCAACTCAACAAATAATCAGCAGGCGTCTGTCCGATGACACTCTTGAAATGCACGGCATACGCAGCGCGTGACATATTTGACTCACTGGCCAGCTCTGCTATTGACCAGGCATGTTCCGGGGAGTTGTGCATCTGTAAAAGCGATCGGGCAAGCCGCATGTCGGCCAGTCCAGCCATCATTCCGGTGCGCAACTGGTGATGATCGAGCAGGTAACGGAGCAACAGAATGATTAGGAGCTCAAATAAGCGCTCAAGCGCGGCTTCCCTTCCACAATGCACATTTGCCGCCTCGGCAAACATCCACTCCAACGTGTCTGCCAGCATGGGCAGATCATCGAGTGCGAGCACCAAACAGTCCGGTAATGAAGCCGACAAAGGATTATCAATTCCGCCCTCAAACTCCATGGAAGCACACAACAACTTTGCGCCATCGGACTCACCCGCAAACAATTGATGCTTGGCGGGGCGTGGCATAAAAATCAAGCTAGGGCGAGTGAGCTGCAAATCCTTGCGATCGGGACCAAGCAACGTCACGCTGCCGGCCTGAAGCAGATGGATATAACCTCGCCGCTCGGCGCCATCGTAAGATGCAGAGCCGCATAGGTCGCCGTCATAGAACAGATTGGCCCGCACGCCGAACCGCGAGAGCAAATTAGACAAACGATCCATTGGCCGATCCTTGACGAGTCAGAACGCACAGACCATACCATCTGCGTTGTCGTTCAGTGCCTGTAGCGAACACAATGTCATCAACCTAAGCTGCAGCCCTGCCCAAGGCAAGCCCCCCGAAGCAGCCAGCCGCCATGGCCGTCGGGCGATGACCAGGCCTCTGCCGCTCAATCAGGCGGTCTAACTGGGCTGGCGGTGATGTGATCATCGTCTGTTCCGGCTGTCTAGGCGAGATTTCTCGTTCTCCGGACGAGCCTATGCCGACCGCTTGTGGCCAGCTTTTTTTTGCACGGAGGTTGGGCGGTGGTGTTTCTTCAGCGCGTCGGTTTGTAGCCCTCACAACCTCGGCTGGCTGCGCGTTTGCGTTGGCGCGCAAAGCTACGGCCTGAGCGTACGGCACTGAGGCTTTTAGCCATCAAGGCCAGCACATTGCTCAGCCCCTGAGCACAGTGCCGCACCAGCAGCTCGACCAGGGTATTTTTGAGCCGTGACACGCCTTGGGTGAAGTTGACTTTCCATCGCAGCTTGCGACCTTTGTGGCGCTGTTCGATGACCGGCTGTAGCAGGTGCTGCATCAACAGCGCCAGGTTCTTCAACAGTTGAGCGGCATGAAAGTCCTGCTTTACAGCAGTCACGCTGCGGCCGCTGAAGTTGTCCAGCGTCAGGGTTTGTTTGAGGCGACGGAAGTCGGTTTCGATGCCCCAGCGGCGGTGGTAAAGCTCGGCAAACACCTCAGCGGGAAAGGCTTCTCGATCCAGCAACGAGGTCAGCAATACCTCGCTTTCGCCGTTGGCCAACTCGACCCGGATCAGTCTCAGCTCGATCTGGCTGGCAGGATCAACGCCAGCCTCGGAGCAGAACAGACGTGCTTCAGGATGGTTGGCCACGAAAAGCTGTGTGTCTTCAACTTGGCCAGAGTATAGAAACGCTTTGACCTGGGCGTTATAGCCACAGGGCAGGCGCATCAGAAAGTGCCGCTGTTGCTGCGCGAACAGCGCGAATAACCAGTGCCCAGGGTAACCACGGTCAAACAGCGTCAGGCTGTCAGCCGGCAGGTGCTCAAGGTGCAGATGGGCACAGTCGCGCTCGCCGACGGTCAGGGGCACGATCAGGCTATGCAGGGTTTGACCGTCAGCGACTTCGTAGAGTGTGGACAAGCGAGCCATGGGAAAGCCAGAGTGACTGCCAAAGAAGGTCGCCATGGTCGACTCCAGGGGTAAATGCACGGTCGAGCCATCCACCGCGAGCACCCTCAGCCCACGCCACTTCTGACGCAGCCCGAAGCAGTCAATTTGTTGCTGCAGGAGGTGATTGAGACTTTCAAATACCTCGGGGTTGAGCTTTTTGCGCGCTTTGCAGAAGGCCTGCGCAGTGACCATTTGCGTCTCAGTCGACGCCTGATTGAGTACGCGATAGAACTGATCGAGTTCGGTTTGCAGGGCCGTGCGCGGCTGATTGAGCAGGAACAGGACGAGGTTCTTGAAGGTGAGCTGGCGTCGGCGGGTAAAGTCTTGAGGATTCTGGCGGTGGGCGGCGATGAAGGCGGGACAATCGAGCGGACTGGTTATTTTTTGTACAATTTTCAAACCAGGGCTTGGCTGGCGGTGTCAAGCGATGCGGTATAGGTAGTCAAAAGGGCTTCTCCCATGCACTGATTTGAGCGCTAATTATATGATATTTATGGATAATTTCCAAAGTTGATGACATTGGTAGCGAACATGCCGGCGTAAATCAGCCAACGGATAAAGTGATCACTGAGCAGCTCAGCCTCCCTTTCCAGTTCGGCTGTTAAAAAAACAACACCGTTGTTTGAAAGCACCAGCAAATCAAGTGCTCACTCTTCTATTTTACAGTACCTGGCAACAGCACTTTGCGGTGCAGTCGATCAGATATCCGGAAGGTTGATCGTAAGCTTCAGCCTAGCGCTCTTCGAATTTAATGTCGTCGAGCTTCGGCCCAACCATTCCCCCGACCTACTCTTCCCTCCCCTAGAGACCCTAGCAGTCACTTGAATCGCGGCTGTCTGCGATAAGGTGTTGCTGGTAACTATTGCATCAGCGCCTGAAAACTCCACCTCGGCCGGCAGACTTGAGACCTTAAGTCGTATGGTAGCGAGAGGTACCTTGGAGCCCGATAGCGTCTGTACGAAAACGAACACACTGTCATCCAAAGCGACCTTTTCGAAAATTTCCGGGGAAATGTCCACCCGTACCTTGAGCGGTGTTGGTGGCAAGCCAGCAACATGGTTAATCGTCAAATTGTTGTTTTTTTCATCCGCTGAAAGACCGTTTCTTGCCTTTCCAATGGCCTGTACTAAAGCAGCGTGTGACGGATGGTCGGAACCCATCTCTGCTAATGCGTGATGCCAATATTTTAAAGCATCTTGGTAACGATGCTCTTCAAACGCAGCCAGACCTATGAGACTCAAGCTCTGGAGCTCACCCGGATTTCCATTTAAAGCTTCATCTGTCAGCGCCTTGATTGGCGGAGACCACATTTTGTTGTTAGAGAAATACAATGCTTTAGCCCACTCGCCTAATAACTCCGGTCGGCGACCGGCCAGTGACACCGTTCGTTCGAACATTCTAGCGGCATCGTCGGGCCTCCCTTGAGCCATGTAGTTTTGGGCCAGGTTATAAGCGTTCTCAGCTGACTCCGGTTGGGCGTTAACCGCGCGTTCCAGACGGTCGTTCATTTGCGCGAGTGAACCGGGAGGCTGGGCGAACTCACGAACCAGCTCGACTTTGTCGCTGGCGCCAAAATGCAGGTACAGCGCGAGCCCCAGCGCCGGTATCAAGAAAGCCACGAATACTGGTAGCGGCTTGCCTGTAGTCGAAAAACGTTCGAGGCCAGCTCCTTCGGTGTCCGCCAGCAATTCGCGGTCCGCCTCAGAGCGGGCACTGTTTTTTTGCGCAGGAGACATCACTCCGTCCCCTTGCTGAAGCTGTAGCTCCGCCAGGCGTTCCTGATACAGCGCCACGTAAAAAGCGGTGCGATCTTCTTCGCTTTGGGCACGACGTACAAACAACACAGGGATTAGCACGAAACTGAGGGCAACCAGCAACAGCAGGCCGACCCATAGCCAGAAATCAATCATTAGATTCTTTACCCAATAGGAGGAGGAGCCGTTGACGCTCTTGGTCAGAAAACACCTCAACATCATCGCCATGCCGACCACGATGACGTGCAACGATCAAGTAAATCACCCACACACCGCCCAACAACAAACCGCCAGGCCCAAACCAGAGCAACCAGGTGTGGCTGTTCAGCTCAGGTTTGTAGCGCACGAATTCGCCATAGCGATCGACCATGAAGTCGATGATCTGCTGATTACTCTGACCTTCATCGAGCATGCGAAAGATCTCTTTTCGCAGATCGGCGGCGATGGGGGCATTGGAGTCTGCGATATCCTGGTTCTGACATTTCGGACAACGCAGTTCCCGGGTCAACTCGGTGTACCGGGCGCGTTCGACCTCATCCTTGAACGCGTAAGCATCGATGGCAGCTTGGGCGGCACTAGCGGAACACAACACTAAGAGAGTTCCACATAGAAACCGGCTCATTGCGTGCCCTCCTGCACCAGACCTTGATAAAGATCTGCAAGCTGTTCACGCCACACCGTCTCATCTATAACGCCGACGTGCTTGTAGCGAATGATGCCCTTACTGTCGACCAGGAAGGTTTCCGGCGCGCCGTACACGCCCAGATTCAATCCGAGGCTGCCGGCTTCATCGCGAATATTCAGCTGATAAGGGTCGTGAAAATCCTTCAGCCAGTTCAGAGCATCGAAATTAACGTCTTTGTAATTGACTCCATGAATCACCACCCCCTGCTGGGCCAGTTTGTTCAGCACTGGGTGTTCTGCCCGACAAGCGACGCACCAGGTACCCCAAACGTTTACCAGCGCCGGTTTGCCCAGCAAATCGGCACGGGTCAGGGACCTATTGTCTTGCACGGATTGCAGGGAGAAATTGGGGAACGGCTTGTCAATCAACGCTGAGGGCAACGCCGAGGGATCGAGGTACAACCCTTTACAGAGAAATGCTGCCATGCCAAGAAAAAGCACCAGCGGTGTTGCCGCTGACCGAAAACTGACCCAGTAGAGGCTGTTCTGCCGACTGAAAACTGACCCAGGTGTTCAACTGCTTCTGCTCAATTTTTGAGCAGGAGAACACAGGGTGATCAGTATGGAAATGATGGGCAAAATTCGCCGGATGTATTTCCGCGACAAGCTGTCGCTGCATGAGATAGCCAAGCGCACCGGGTTGGCGCGCAACACGATTCGCAAGTGGGTCAGAGCACCTGAGGCCAAGCCGCCGGTCTACCAACGCCGCGCGATCTTCAACAAACTCAGCCCTTTTCACGCCACGCTGGAGCAGGCGCTAAAAGCCGATTCGCTGCGGCCCAAGCAACAGCGGCGCAGTGCCAAGGCGCTGTTGGCGCAAATCAAAGCCGAAGGTTATGACGGTGGCTACAGCCAGCTCACCGCGTTTATCCGTGCCTGGCGAGGGGGACAGGGCAAGGCGTCGCAGGCCTTTGTGCCGCTGACCTTTGCTTTTGGCGAGGCGTTTCAGTTTGACTGGAGCGAGGAAGGCTTGCTGGTCGGCGGCATTTACCGGCGTATGCAGGTGGCACATCTGAAGCTGTGTGCCAGCCGTGCGTTCTGGCTGGTGGCGTATCCGAGCCAGGGCCATGAGATGTTATTCGACGCCCATACACGCTCGTTCGGCGCCTTTGGCGGCGTGCCGCGCCGAGGCATCTACGACAACATGAAGACCGCCGTCGACAGGGTCAATAAGGGCAAAGGCCGCACGGTGAATGCGCGTTTTGCGGTGATGTGCGCGCACTACCTGTTCGATCCAGACTTCTGCAACGTCGCCGCTGGTTGGGAAAAGGGCATCGTTGAAAAGAACGTGCAAGACAGCCGCAGGCGCATCTGGCTAGACGCCCAGGACTGCCATTTTCACTCCTTCGAGGAACTCAATGCCTGGCTGGGCCAGCGCTGCCGCGCGCTTTGGAACGAGCTGACGCACCCGCAATACAGCGGGCTCAGTGTGGCCGAGGTGCTGGAGTTGGAGCGCGCCGAACTGATGCCTATGCCCGCGGCCTTCGACGGTTACGTCGAACGGCCTGCGCGGGTTTCCAGTACCTGCCTGGTCAGCGTCGGGCGTAACCGCTACTCGGTGCCTTGTGAGTACGCCGGTAAGTGGGTCAGCAGCCGTTTGTATCCGACCCGCATCGAGGTGGTGGCCGATGATGCGCTGATTGCCAGCCATGCGCGTTTGCTGGATCGCGACCAGGTCAGCTACGACTGGCAGCACTACATCCCGCTGATTGAGCGCAAGCCCGGCGCGCTGCGCAACGGAGCGCCCTTTGCTGATCTGCCAGCGCCGCTGCGTCAGCTCAAGCACGGACTGAAACGTCATGCCGGCGGTGATCGGATCATGGTGCAAGTCTTGGCTGCCGCACCAGTGGCTGGGCTCGATGCCGTGCTGGTAGCCGTTGAGCTGGTACTGGAGAGCGGCAGCCTGAGCGCCGAACACATCCTCAATGTCGTGGCACGGCTGACAGCATCCGAACCGCCGCCCAGCGTCGAAACCCACTTGTCGCTCAAGGAAGCCCCCGTCGCCAACACGGCGCGCTACGACCGCCTGCGTGGCCAGACCGAGGAGATCGGTCATGCGTGATTTGATGGCGGAACTCAAGGAACTGCGCCTGCACGGCATGGCCACTGCCTGGGCGGAGTTAACTGTGCAGGGTGAGTCGAACACAGCCTCGTCCAAGTGGTTGCTTGAACACCTGCTGGAACAGGAGCACACGGATCGTGCCATGCGCTCGGTGAGCCACCAGATGAACATGGCCAAGCTGCCGATGCACCGCGATCTGGCCGGCTTCGACTTCAGCGCCTCCAGCGCCGACGCTCGCTTGATCAGCGAGCTGGCCAATCTGAGCTTTACCGACACCGCGCAGAACGTGGTGCTGATCGGCGGCCCAGGCACCGGCAAAACCCACCTGGCCACCGCACTGGCCGTGTCCGGCATCACCCGGCATGGCAAGCGCGTGCGCTTCTACTCCACGGTCGATCTGGTCAATCTGCTGGAGCGCGAAAAACACGACGGCAAAGCCGGGCGGATCGCTCAGGCACTGCTGCGCATGGATCTGGTCATCCTCGACGAGCTGGGGTATCTGCCCTTCAGTCAGGCCGGTGGCGCGCTGTTATTTCACCTGCTGTCCAAACTGTACGAGCACACCAGCGTGGTGATCACCACCAACCTGAGCTTCGCCGAATGGTCGAGCGTGTTCGGCGACGCCAAGATGACCACCGCCCTGCTGGATCGGCTGACCCACCACTGCCACATCGTCGAAACCGGTAACGAGTCCTATCGCCTGCAACACAGCAGCTTGGCGGCCCAGGCCAAGATCAAATCACGGGAGCGAAAGCGTAAGGGCGGCCAGGAACCGGAGGACGATGAGCCGTTCTGATTTCATGGCGACGACGGCCTGCTACATGGCTGCGTGTGGCAGGTCTTAAACAACTGAACTGGGCTAGCGAAGGAGTGGGGGCAACAGCAGCTGCGCTGGTAGACTTATCCACAGTTGCTGGTAACAAAATCAGCAATCCGCCCTGGGTCAAATTTCAATCGGCAGGGTGGGTCAATTTTCCATCAGCGCCAACAGCGCTACCGGGCTAGCGGCCTCAATCTGGTAACGGCTGCCGTCGTGTTGTGGAACACGGTCTATCTGGAACGGGCTGCGCACGCGCTGCGTGGCAACGGCCATGCCGTTGATGACGCGCTGTTGCAGTACCTGTCGCCGCTCGGTTGGGAGCACATCAACCTCACCGGCGATTACCTCTGGCGCAGCAGCGCCAAGATCGGCGCGGGCAAGTTCAGGCCGCTACGACCGCTGCAACCGGCTTAGCGTGCTTTATTTTCCGTTTTCTGAGGCGACCCCTGTACGGCGGTGATACGGCCGTTCCAGGCCTGGATCATGTCCACTTCGCCGTCGCTGATCAGCTGCGCCGACTGCCCGCCGGACGTCCACCAGGTGGCGATGTCGGGCTTGATCTGCTCAAGCTTGCGGAAGGCGCGATCGACGTCCAGCGGATAGAGCTTGTCCATCGGCACGCCATCGGCCAGCAGCGCGATTTCCAGGGTTGGACGTGGCAGGTTACGTAGGGAGCGCTGGCCCGGGTATTTTTTGGTGTCCCAGAAGTCGGCCCAGGTCTTGGGTACGTCCGCGCCTTTGAACGCGTCCGTGCGATACGCCAGCACCGTGGAGTAGCTGATGTAGCCGACGCTGTATTCGTCCTTGAGGCTGTCGGGTATTTGCGCGGCATTGGGAATCAGCGCAAGGTCGAGCTTCTCGAACAGCCCTTCGGCTTCGCCACGGATGCAGTCGCCAGTGGGCAGGTCCACCACGTCCCAGGTGACCTTGCCGCTCTCGACCTGGGTCTTGATGATCGGGTAGGCCTTGGGCGAGCTGTCCTGTTTGAGCGTCAGACCGAGCTTTTTCGCCGCAGGCTCCAGGATCGCCTTGCTCTGGGCTTCCTGATAAGCACCGCCCTGGGATACGAACGTGATGTCCTCGGCCATGGCCTGGGTGGCGCTACCGATGAACAGGGCCAGACTCGCGAGTTGGAAAGCTGTAGTGCGCAATGTGCTCATGGAAAGACTCCGAATGGTTGGCAGATTTTCTTGGGCGAGCTGTAGGTTTTGTTGTCGGTCGCTCTGCGGGACCATGGAGGTCTAATGTACCGGCTTGTCCGTGAACGAAGCGGCTACAAATGCGCGGATGAAAAGTGGTTTATTGCGAAAATGCGAACGGGCACAGTATTTCGTGCGTCGGGTGCGGGCTTGCGCGCCTGTCGCGAGCAGCCCCGAAGCCCCCGGTAGGAGCGAGCATGCTCGCGATGGCGGTGTGTTGGGTGAGTCATAGCCAAGTCATTCAGCCCACCGTCATCCGCCTCACCACGCGCCGAATCATCGGCGCCGCCAGCACCACCACCGGCAACATCGATACCCACGACAGCGCCCACGCGTTCAACCAGCGGCCGGCAAAGGCCAGGTCGAGCGCATGGGGTGTGGTGGCGATGGCGGCCGCGACCGCGCAGGTCAGGCCGGATTGAACGACGCCGAAAACGAAATGCTCATAACGGGCGGGGATTTTCATCGGGGGTTCTCGAGAAAGAGCGGGGGGGCGCGATGCCCGGCCGCTCGGGCACGATCAAGCCGGTTGCAGTTGCGCGATAGTCTCTTCGGTGGTCCACAGCCCGTGGGCGAGGAAGCGGTAATTGATGATGGCCGCCAGGTAGCCGTCGCCATCCGGCAGGCGCGGGCCGGCGGTGGCGTCGCGTACCACGACTATTTCAAAGCCCTGTTCGAGCAGTTCGCGCAGGTGTGATTCCACGCAAAGGTTGGCCGCCATGCCGGCGAGGATGATCTGCGACACGCCTTTCTTGCGCAATTGCAGCGCCAGGTCGTTGGTTTCCGGGCCGTAGACCTTGTGCGGCGAGGCGATGATGGTCTCGCCGTCGAGAATGTACGGCTTGTAGATCTCGAGGAAATCGGCGCCGGAGCCTTCGAAGTTTTCCAGGGTGTTCGGTCCCTTGCGATCGAACATGCAGATGCTGTGCATGACCTTTTCCAGCGGACCGCCAAAATGCCAGTCGTGGTCGTGCGGGTAGTAATAGTGTGGCGACACGGCCACGGGCAGGTCGTGAGCCTTGAAGGCCTTGAACAGTTTTTCCAGGTTTTCGACGGTGTTGTTCTCGACGATGCTCTCACCGAACACCGCCCAACTGGCGCCGGCAGGGCTGAGGAAGTCGTTCTGTGGGTCGATGACCACCAGGGCGGCTTTGCTCAGGTCGAGCTTGAAACCAGTGGCAGGCAGTGCGGGTTCGGCGGGGTCGGCGTACAGATGGCTCATGACGATTTACCTCTTGGGTGCTTGCGTGGATGAGACGTGAATGTTGCTTTATATAAATGACCAGTCGTCTTATTAATGAGGAAAAAAAACTCACTCCAATAGCCGAGGCAAGACCATCGATACGAAACGCTGCAGAGGTGCACCGTCGCGCAGGACCTTGCCGCGCATGACCGCACCTTCCCAGCCTTCGACGATGACACTGGCCAGCGCTTCGGCGTCGTGAGTTTCAGAGAGTTCGCGGCGCTGCTGCGCTTCACGCAGGCAGCTCGCGAGCAAACCTTCCCAGCGCGCCAGCACATCGGCCAGACGCTTGCGGGTTTGTTCGCTGCCATTGGACATTTCCAGGGACAGGTTGCCAATCAGGCAACCCAGGCTGTATTCATGCTCGCCGTGCTCGAGCACCAGGGCCTGGAAGAACTGGCCGATGCGCTCCAGCGGCTTGACCCGGGCGTCGTAGAAGATCGGCCCGTGGCGGGTTTCGATCGAGGTCCAGTATTCCTCGAGGATCTCTGCCGCGAAGTCTTCCTTGCTGGCGAAGTAGTTGTAGAAAGAGCCCTTGGGAATCTCGGCAGCGGCGGTGATGTCCTGGACGCCGCAGCCGTTGAAGCCACGGTTGTGAACCACCTGGCGGCCAATCGACAGCAAACGGGATCTGACTTCGAGGTTGACCGGGCGAGCCATGACAGAGACATCCAGTGATGAGAAAGTTTTAATAAACTAACTGGTCATCTATGTTTCGTCAACAGTCGAATTGACTGCCAATCAGTCCGCCTGCGCCATCTCGATGTACTCGAGCATCTTCTCGTTGCCATCGAGAATGTCACGGCAGATGGCCGCCCGTGCCGCCGCGCCATCGCGGCGCTTGAGTGCGTCGAGCACTTCCCAGTGATGGTCGATGGCCATGCGCTCGTTGAAGTTGCCATAGGCACGGGCGATCAGTGGGCCGGTGCGCATCCACAGGCTATCGAGCAAACCCGCCAGCACCGGCATGCGCGCGATGGTGGTCAGCGCGTAGTGAAATTGCTGATTGCACTTGAGAGCGGCTTGCAAGTCCTGGGCGTTGATCGCGGCGATGTTGTTTTCGATGCAGGCTTGCAGGTCTGCGAGTTCGCTGTCGGTCACCAGCGCGGCGGCCGTCTCCGCAGCCAGGCCTTCAAGCGCCAGGCGGATGCTGCGGATCTCGCCGTATTGCGCGGCGGTGAGGATGGGTACGCGGATGTCACGCGGGGTCTTGAGGATCAGCGCCTGTTCCTTGGCCAGTTGCAGGATCGCGTCGCGCACCGGTGTGACGCTGGTGCCCAGTTGTTCGGCCAGGTCGCGGATGCGCAGGCGGTCATCGGGCTGGAAACGCCCGGTGATCAGTGCCTCGCGCAGCAACTCGTAGATGCCACTGCCCAGGTAAGAGTGATTGAGGGTTTGAATAGGGTAGGGGTTGCTCATTGATCGCTCATCTGCGGCGGATGCCCGGCCCGAATGATGGAAGTTTCCGGCCGGGATTTCCAGATTATTTCAGACGTGCTGACCACCGTTGACATGAATCTCCGAACCGTTGATGTACGACGCGCCTCGGGTGCAGAGGAAATGCACCAGGGATGCGACTTCTTCCGGCTTGCCCAAGCGGTGCATGGGGATCTGCTGATCGACGATCAGTTCGGTCCCGGCAGACAGGATCGACGTCTCGATCTCACCCGGTGCAATCGCATTGACGGGGTTTGGGGAGCAATGGAACCAAAAACCAACGTAAGCTCTGAATCCCACCGTAAAGGGGCTTTCCGATCTCCAGCTCACCCGCCAGGCATTACTCTCTGATCAGTGCCTCGATGATCGGGCAGATCGTTCCGCCGTCTCCCGCATCACATTGCTGCACCAGTTCGCCTAACAGTTGCTGCATGACGACCAAGTCGGCCATCTTCTGCTCGATCAACGCGAGCTTGCGTGCAGCCCGTGCTCGCGTTTCGGCACAGGCGCACGACTCATCCAGCGTCAGCAGTCCACCGACTTCCGAGAGCGTGAAACCCAGCGCCTGAGCCCGCTTGATGAAACGCAGTCGCTTCACCATGTCCACCGGATAGCGCCGATGGCCACCCAAGGGTTTGGCTGGTTCATCCAGCAGCCCGCGTCGCTGGTAGTAGCGGATCGTCTCGACGTTCACCCCGGCGGCGTCTGCCAGCTTGCCAATGGTCAGCTCTGTGGCCATCACTTTCTCCTTGATTCCGTACTTTGGTACGGAGTTTAGAATAGCACCTAGGCAATCAGGCTCAGGAGATGGGAATGGGGATGCAACTCACCGGGAAAGGCTCGCTGGTCGCGAGTTCGCTGACCGCCATCGGTGCGTCGGTGTGCTGTGTCGGGCCACTGGTGCTGTTGGCACTCGGTGTCGGCGGTACGTGGGTGGGCGCTCTGACCATGATGGAGCCACTACGCCCCCTCTTCATCGGGTTGACTCTACTGTTCCTGGGATTGGCATTCCGCAAGCTCTACCTGGTGCCACAGGTTTGTACGCCAGGTACACCCTGCGCCGATCCGCGCACGCTCGTGCGACAGCGACTCGTGTTCTGGATCGTCAGCGTGCTGCTGCTCGGCCTATTGGCCGTGCCGTGGCTCGCCCCGCTGTTCTACTGAAGGAGATTAACCATGCGCAAACTGCTGATCGCCGTGCTTTTCGCCTTGCCCTTCGTGGCGCTGGCGGCTCCCCCGAAAACCGTCACGCTCGACGTGCAGAACATGACGTGCGGACTCTGTCCGATCACGGTCAAGAAGTCGCTGGAGAAGGTGTCCGGCGTGAGTGACGTCCAGGTCAATTTCGACCAGAAGACGGCGACCGTCACCTACGATCCCGATAAGGCCCAGCCCGAGGCACTGACTGAGGCGACCGCGAACGCGGGATACCCCTCCACAGTGCAGAAGTGAGGTCACGATGAGCGCCATTGTCCTTGAGTCCGTGCTGACTTGCCCGCGCTGCGGCTTCGCCAAGCCGGAAACCATGCCCACGGACGCCTGCCAGTTCTATTACGAGTGCAGCAACTGCAAGGCGCTGCTGCGCCCCAACCCAGGGGATTGCTGCGTTTTCTGTTCGTTCGGCTCGGTGAAGTGCCCGCCGATCCAGCAGCAGCTTGGGTGTTGCTCATAGCGTTTAGGGGGATCACAGGTCGTCGTCTGGATTACGCAGTGGCCGCAGCTCGCCGCGCGCAACTTCTTCCGGTACCGCAAAGGAATACCGCCCGAGCATGTTGATGTGCTCGTAGATCAGCGGCGATAGCCGGGCCAAATCCTCTTCCAGCACTGGATAGCCGTGCTGCTTGAGCCGTTCCACGGCCGCCGTCATGTAGAGGGTGTTCCACAGCACGATGATGTTCACCACCAGGCCCAGAGCACCGAGCTGGTCTTCCTGGCCTTCGCGGTAGCGCTGGCGGAGCTCGCCGCGTTTGCCGTGGAACACGGCGCGGGCCAGGCTGTGCCGGCCTTCGCCTCGGTTCAACTGGGTCAGGGTGGCGCGGCGCTTGGACTCGTCGTCGATATAGGTCAACGTGTGCAGAGTCTTTTCGATCCGCCCGAATTCGGCCAGCGCCTGGGCCAGCCGGGTGGGTCTATCTCCCGTTTGCAGCGTGCGCATGATGCCAGTCGCCGGCACCCGGCCGAGTTTGAGCGAGCCGGCCAGGCGCAGCAGGTCGTCCCAGTGCTCGGCGATCAGGTCGAGTTTGACCGACTGGCGGGCCAGCCCGTTGAGCTTGCCGTAGTCCGCGTCCGGGCGCGTGCGCCAGAAGCGGGTACCGCCGACATCGGCCAGCCGCGGACTGAAGTGGTAGCCAAGTAGGCGGAAGAGCCCGAACACCACATCGCTGTAGGCCCCGGTGTCGGTCATGATTTGCGTCGGCTGCAACTCGGTCTGCTGTTCCAGCACGACCGCCAGCAACACCAGGCTGTCGCGCAGCGTGCCGGGCACGGTGATGGCGTTGAGGCCGGAGAATTGGTCGGAAATCAGGTTGTACCAGGTGACACCCCGGCCGGTGCCGAAATACTTCGGATTGGGGCCGGCATGCACGGTGCGCACCGGTACGACGAAGCGCATGCCATCGGCGGAGGCGACCTCGCCGCCACCCCAGACTTGGGCCAGTTCCAGTTGGCTTTGCGCTCCGACCAGGATGGCGTTAGCCGCTGACAGGGTGTCGTCGCGGATATAATTCTGGCTGACCCAGGGCAGCCGGTCACGGCGCAGCGCCGGGTTGTCGGTGCGGATCAAGGGCTCCAGGCCGGTGTTGCAGGCCCCGCCCAACAGCACCGCGCAGAGGCTGGTGACCAGGTTGTCGGCGCGTGCATTGCGTTCGGAGACATGGGTGAAGGCCTCGGAAAAGCCAGTGCGGGCGGCGATTTCCAAGAGGATTTCCGGCAGATCGACACGCGGCATCAGGTCAGACACGGCCGCCCGCAGTTGCAGCAACGAGCAGGGCTCGTCCAGCTTGTCCAGCGCCCCGAGCGACAGTTCGGTCTTGCCCTCGGTGTTCTCGCTCAGTTGAATCGCCGGGTTGTCGGGCAGGCGCGCGGCTACTGCCAGCCAGGTTGCATCCAGCTCGACGGACAAGGCGTCCAGGGTGGTTTTGGCGTCGATGGTCAGGCCCAGTGACCGGCAGATGATCGGTCGCGCCGCCAGCCATTCGGCACCGTCGAGCAGGCCAAGACGCGGGTCGGCATAGCGCCAACTGGGCGAGACGAAGACATCGCGGCGGCGCAGGGCCGTGCGCAGCGCATCGAGCGTGCAGAACACATAGGCACCCATGTCGAGGGAGCCATCTTCGCGGGTGATGTGCTTCTGCCAAGCCTTGGCCACGATCTCCTGCGGCGCGTCATCCTCTGGCTTCCGGCGCGGCAGGTTCAGTTGCAGCCACTCCAGACTAGCCGCCACGCCCTTGCCGGCCGGGCTGAAGCCGAAGCGGATGTGCTTGAGCAGGTCGGGCAGGAAGCGGCGCACGCTGCGGTAGCGCGCTTCCAATGCAAGAAAATAGACGTCATCTACCGGGCGGATCAGCGCGTTGACCTCTTCCAGGGCCTTTTCCAGGGTGGTCCTCGGCAGGTCGTTGAACAGCCGGGCGCGCACGTTGTCATCGCTGATCGAGCTGTCCAGCACGACCTTGCACGCGGCGGCGAGCGTCGCGGCCGACCGATCCAGGTCTTTCAGGCTGCGCATGCGGGCTTTCTTGTCGGCCTTCTCCGCGTTGCTGAACAGGTCGCGCAGCAAGGCCTCCAGGACTTCCAGTGCGTCGTCGTGCGCAGTCGCCTCCAGGCAGAGTGCGAAGGCCACCAGTGTCGCCATCCGCCGCGACGCCGGCAGCCGATTAATCGCGGTGACCTTGGCCGTGTTGGCGAAGCGGGCCAGGGCGGCGATACGGCTGGGAGGGATGTGCGCCGCCGCCGGCAAGGTGATGCCGATGCCGCGCACGTCATCGAGCCGGCGCAGTGCCCGAATCAACGCGGGGCCACTGACCATGACCGGGCCGGAGCGCAATTGATCCAGCCGGGAGCTGCGGTTGCCTTCGGCCACCGTCAGCAAGTCTTGCAGTTGCAATCGCTGTTCCTCAGTCACGCTGCGGCCCAGCGTAAACCAGAGGCGTTCTTCGACCCGACTGCGCAACTGGGCGATAAAGCGCTCTAGTTGAGACACACCAGGCAGGAGGACTTTCTGTGTGAACAGCCACGAGGTGGCTCGCTCAAACAGCACTCCCGGCCGGTCGGTGCCCGTCCAGCAGAGGGCATACAGCCAGCGGCTCAAGCGAAAGCCGATGCCCGGATCGGTGAAATGACGATAGCCAAAGCGGTTCTGAATATCGGTGGCATGTATCCAGCGGCGATGATCGCTATAGCGCTGGAGGCAGTCGGGGTCTGGAATCGCCAGTTGTCGGCAAAGCACCTGCAGGACTTCCACCGGCACGGCGGCGGGCTTGTCCGGCAGAACGCCAACGAAGCGGACGGTGGTCAGCAGAACGGCATAACCCAGACGGTTATGGTTACCCCGCAGCACCTGGATGGCTTCACGGTCTTCATCGCTCAGGTGGAAGTAACGTTCCAGCTCTTCACGGCTGGGCGAATCAACATAGCGGCCAAAACCGTCGCGTTGCTCTTGAGTCAGAAAACCGACCGGCATTGATCACAGCACCTCGACGCAGAACACGGCGGGCGTGACGATCCGCGTGCGTTCGATGTGCCCGCGTTGCAGCAGGCCGGCGCGGCGATCACCGGTTACCAGGTAGTCCGCATCGCCCGCCAAGGCCATGGCCAGCAAAAACGAGTCATCCGGATCATCGGCTTCGACCTCGATGGTCAGGCGCTCCAGTACCACAGCCCGTTGCAGGTTATTGATCATGGCGCCCACCTTGGCGGGCTGTAGGATGGCCTGAAGCTTGGGATAGCGGCTGGCTCGACGAATTTCATCGAGTTGCATCCGCGAGGTCACCACCTCGAAACGCGCCGCCCG
This sequence comes from Pseudomonas sp. 18.1.10, assembly GCF_024655625.1. NCBI lineage: Bacteria > Pseudomonadati > Pseudomonadota > Gammaproteobacteria > Pseudomonadales > Pseudomonadaceae > Pseudomonas > Pseudomonas sp. 18.1.10. The sequence goes on along the minus strand of NZ_JANLGL010000020.1, from coordinate 6,277 downwards.
CCAGGCACGGTAGATCGCATCGGGCGCGCCATGTGGCGAGATCAGGGCGCTGAACAGGATGTTGGTATCCAACACGACCCGCATCAGCGCTTACGTGCCCAGTCGAGCGCTTCGTCAACCGCGTTGGTCAATTCTGCCTCACTCAGATGGGCGTTAGCGGCCTTGGCCTGCTCAGCGCTCAGCTCCAGGATGTGTGCCCGTACCGCTTCTTCGATGAAGCGCGACAGGTCGCCCTTACGGCCGCCGCCCTGGCTGGCCAGAAACATCCGAAGCGACTGGTCGGTGTCGGCCGAGACGGCGACATTCCAGCGAATGGTATTCATAGCGTTCTCCGCTAATAGGTGTTTGTGTGTTTATACGCCAATCACAAAGGGCGATGCAATGGTTCGACAAAACGAAGGTTTTGCCGAACTCTATCGAGGAATGGCTCGGTTCGTTAAGCTCCCCGCGCTACGGTTCAAATAACTGGTACGCTTAATCAAAGTTCAACTATTACTAACGTAGTCGAGTAAACAGTACTTTTGATGAAGATCGGTTATGCGCGAGTGAGCACTCGGGATCAGAAAGCCGACCTACAAGTCGATGCCCTGAAACAGGCCGGGTGCGAACGCATCTACCAAGACATCGCCAGCGGCGCGAAAAGCGCCCGGCCGGAGTTGGACAAACTGCTGGCCAACGTGCGGCCGGGTGATGCCGTGGTGATCTGGAAGCTGGATCGCCTTGGGCGTTCCCTCAAGCACCTGGTCGAGTTGGTCGGCGAGCTGGCAGAGCGCAAGGTCGGCTTACAGAGCCTGAATGACCCCATCGACACCACCCACGCCCAAGGCCGCCTGGTGTTCAACCTGTTCGCCTCGCTGGCGGAGTTCGAGCGCGAGCTGATCCGCGAGCGGACTCAGGCGGGTCTGTCGGCCGCACGGGCGCGTGGCCGGATCGGTGGCCGTCCCAAGGGCCTGCCAGCCAAGGCTGAGGCCACCGCCATGGCGGCCGAAACCCTCTACCGCGAAGGTCGCCTGAGCGTCAGCGCGATCGGCGAGAAGCTGCACATCTCCAAGAGCACGCTGTACAGCTACCTGCGCCACCGTGGTGTCGAGATCGGCGCGTACCAGAAGAGCGCCAGGTCACGCGACCAGCAGCCTTCGGCCGCGTCGCCGGCAGAGCCGCCCGCCGCCGAGCGGGTGGCCACCGTCACCCTGCGCCTCGCGGTGGTGAATAACAGCAAGTTCGTGCGCGGCCGGAAGCGGGCCACGGAGAACATTGAGCGCTACTGCCTGGAGCCCTATGGCATGAAGCGGCTGGATGCCGGCCACTATGAGTTGACCATTCCGTATCGGAGCGACGATGAGCTGGACAAGAGCGTGCATGACCTGCTGACCGAGATCAGCCAGGAGGCCGACATGCGCAACTGTTTTGTCGAGATGGGCGCCTGGGAAGAAGACACCGAAAAGCGTTGGTAGGGCTTACGTTGGTTTTTGGTTCCATTGCTCCCCAAACCCCATCTGCCCCCCTTCGCGGGCCAGCTTGAGCAGGCGGTTCTGGTGGATGTGCCGGCCCAGCCCTTCGGGCAAGTCCACCAGCTGAAATGTCTTCAGCCGCTCGATGTGCTTAAGCATGTGCCGAGAGTTGGGTTTCAGCGGTGCCTGGCGCAGCCAGGTCAACCAGGTGATGCTGCTGCCGGCCTTGAGCTTCAGCAGTTCGTCCAGCTTGGCACGGTGCGAGTCCGTGAGTGGTTCGACCAGGGCGCGGTAGACCCGCCGATTAGCCCGCGCAATGGCCTCCGAGCAGGCCCGATCAATTACGCTCAGCGCCGGCAGGATGCGCCGCTTCTGCCGCAGGCTCTCCAGAGCCTGGCTGGCCAGCAGCAAGCCCTTGTCGGTCTGCTGGGCCAACTCGGTCAGCTCGCGCACGAGGTTGCGGAAGTCGGACAGGCCAAACGGGGCCAGTTGCAGGTAGGTGCGCAGTTCATGGGCGTGCTCGCGGCGGGTCACTGTCGTTTTCAGAAGACGGCTGCACTGAACGTCAGAAGCCGACTGCACTATAGCAGCGGAGGGGTTGGATCCATCAGGCAACGACGGGCTGCTGCCGGCCAATAGCCGACAATGACGACACTGGAAATCCCCGCCTGTGAGCGTCGGCTCAGGGCGGGACAGCGTCATCCAGCTACCTGCGCCACTGACTCAGCCTTGTCCAGCCGGCCGCGCCGCACGAACAGACTGACCAGCCGTTGACGGATCGCCACCTGGAGTTCCGCCAGTTGTTCCGGCGTGATGCGAATTTCACCCGCTCGACGAGCGCAACACCGGCGCCGCCTACGCCAAGAACCGGCGAATCGAACTCAAACTCACGAACCGCTGAGCGCCGCGTCACCGCGCTGCTGCGCCAGCCAGTCGCGCGGGGCGCAGCCCATGCGCACGCGGAAGGCGCGCGCCAGAGCGTTCGGGCTGCCGTAGCCGACGCGGTCGGCCACCACCGCCACCGGCCGCCCCTGCTTGAGCAGGGTGCAACTGACGTTCATCCGCCAGTCGGCCAGATAGTCGCCCGGCGTGACGCCCACCGCGTCCTTGAACGCGGCGGCGAAGCGCGCGCGTGACATGCCCGCCTTCGCCGCCAGCGCCTCGAGCGACCACGCGGTCTGCGGCGCATCGTGCATGGCGGTTATGGCGCGCGCGAGTTTCGGGTCGGCCAGGCCCGCCAGCAGTCCGGTGGCGCCAAGCCGCCCATCCATCAGATAACGCAGCAACTGGATCAGTAGCAACTCGTACAAGCGGTCGATGGCGGCCTGCCGACCGCACTGGTCGCGCTCGGCTTCGGCAAACAGCAACTCTAGCGTCGGCCCGAGGCCGGGCAAGTCCGCCAACGGAATCAGCAGCATCGACGGCAAGGCCATGGCCAACGGATTGCCCGTCGAAGCGCCCAGGTCGACCTCCGCACACAACAGCTCAGCGGTATCGCCGGGGGCGGCGACAAAACGATGCGACGCCACGCGCGGATAAAACAGCAGGCTCGGCTCGGTAACCAGCAGATCTTCATGCACGGGCGAACGCGCCGTAATCGGGCCGCGCCGCACCAGATGGATATAGCCATGCGGCGCCGCGTAATGATGCTGCCCACAGAAGGCGCCGCTGTGAAAAACGCGCGCCGAAAGCGAGTAGTGCCGGAGCAAGCCGGCCAGTCGATCCGCCATTCCACTCTCCATATAAGACGATAGGTTACGTATTTGATACTTTACGTGCCATATCGTACCAAACAAAGGGCGATCATGCCCACGTGCTCTTGCACCTCACCCACTACGGAGATAGACATGACCCAAATCGCCCCCCTGACCATCGACACCGCTGACGCCGCTACCGCTGCCACACTCAAGGCCGTCAAAGCCAAGCTTGGCATGGTGCCGAACCTGTTCGCCACGCTGGCCCACGCGCCGGCGGCGCTCAATGGCTACCTCGGCTTGTCCGAAACGCTGGGCACCGGCCGCCTGAATGCCTCCCAGCGCGAGATCGTTGCGCTCGCTGCCGGTCAAGCCAATCGCTGCCAGTATTGCCTGAGCGCACACACCCTGATCGGCAAAGGTGCCGGACTGTCGGCAGAGGCCATCGCCGCGGCCCGCACCGGCCAGGCGGCCAACGCACTTGACGATGCAATCGCCGGCTTTGCCCGCGCGCTGGTCGAGCAACGCGGCGTGGTGTCGGCCGACGCCATGGCCAACTACCGCCGCGCGGGGCTCGACGACGGCCTGATACTGGAAGTGATCGCCAACGTCGCGCTGAACACGCTCACCAACTACACCAACCACATCGCCGACACCACGGTGGATTTCCCCGTGGTCGCCGTCTGATCTCCATAGGCATATAAGGAGAACACGATGAAAATCGCACTCACCGGCGCTCTGCTCGCCAGCGCCCTCGTCCTGCCACTGGCCGTCACGGCCGGCGACTTTTCGCCCTATGTGGGGTCGTCTCAGAAAACGGAAAATAAAGCACTCTAAGAGTCGCTAACACCACTGCCCAAGAGACCCGCATGAAGCAGTTATGCTTCATGCCCTCATGGCAAGACAACCCGTTAGCAAAGAACTGTGGCTGCAGTTGCAGCCCCTGATCCCCACCTTCACTCCCTCCGCCAAAGGTGGCGCACGCAAGCTCGCAGTGAGCGATGAGGCCGCCCTCAACGGCATCTTGTTCGTGTTGCATACCGGCATTCCATGGGAAGACCTCCCACAATCCCTTGGCTATGGCAGCGGCATGACTTGCTGGCGGCGACTTCGGAATTGGAGCGCAGCAGGGGTTTGGCAGAGGTTGCACCAGGCCATGCTGATGCGTTTGCGTGAACACGACCAGATCGATTGGAGCCGGGCCAGTATTGATGGCTCTTCGGTACCAAGCCCCCGGGGGGCCAGGAAACAGGCCCGAACCCCACCGACAGAGGAAAACTCGGCTCCAAGCGGCACATCGTCGTAGACGCCAGAGGCATCCCGCTGGTGGTTCTTGTCAGCGGGGCGAACAGACATGACTCCATGATGTTCGAGCGGTGCTTGGATGCGATCCCTGGCGTTGCAGGCCTGCAGGGTCGACCTCGCAAGCGACCAGCGAAGCTGCATGCTGACAAAGGCTATGACTACAAACGCTGCCGTGCCCATCTGAGGCAGCGAGGCATATCCAGCCGCATTGCCAGGCGCGGCATTGAAAGCAGCGAAAGGCTGGGCAAACATCGCTGGGTAGTGGAGAGGACGCACGGATGGTTTGCTGGCTTTGGCAAACTGCGAATCCGCTTTGAAAGGCGCCTTGACATCCACGAAGCGCTTTTGAAGTTGGCAGCCGCGATCATCTGCGCACGCTTCGTGGATAGGTGGTGTTAGCGGCTCTAAGCCGATGGCGTAGGTGGCACTCATCGTGTCACGTGCGGGCAAGCAGCTTCTCGCCATCGGGGCGCAACTCGCCCTTGGGCGAAATGTGCCGGTACAGGGTCTGCCGTGTGATTCCAAGCTCCAGACACAGGTCACCCACCTTGGTTTCTGGCTGGCCCATCGCGGCCATGGCCAGCCGCAGCTTGGCTGCGGTCATCTTGAACGGACGCCCGCCCTTTCGACCGCGCGCCCGCGCCGACGCCAGGCCGGCAATGGTGCGCTCGGCAATCAGTTCGCGCTCGAACTCGGCTAGTGCCGCAAAGATGCCAAAGACCAGCTTGCCAGCTGCCGTCGTGGTGTCGATGGCAGCGCCATGTCCGGTCAGCACTTTTAGCCCGACACCGCGCCCGGTCATATCGTGCACGGTGTTGATGAGGTGACGCAGGTCCCGACCCAGCCGGTCGAGCTTCCAGACCACCAGCGTGTCACCTGGCCGTAGCGCTTTGAGGCATGCGACCAGACCGGGGCGGTCCTCGCGCTTGCCGGACACCTGATCATCATAGAGGTGGGCCGGATCGACGCCGGCAGCAACCAGCGCATCGCGCTGCAAGTCCGTCCCCTGGGTGCCGTCAGCCTTGGATACCCGCATGTAGCCAATTTGCATATTTTGTCCTGTCACATATACGTTCGATTATGTGACAGTTTGAGTCGGAAAGCTCTGGCCGTCAAAAATTGTCACTTAACCCGTTATTTAATTTAAGACATGCAAAGGATTCATCAAGCTCATAATGTGACAAAAATTCCGGGGAATCCGCTCGTTGGCAAACATGGTATTAAGTCTGCGTCGAAACCTGTGATCCCTACCCACAAGATCCTCTGACTTGCAGTTAATGCTGGTTGGCGACGATGGAATGCAGGTCGGTGTGGATCAATGCAGGTTCATTCGCAGCTAACGCTGGTTTGCCGGGCCGGACAGTCGCAGTTAATCCTGGTCGAAAACGGCGCTGATTGCAGGTCGGAACGTTTTCGTTTGCAGGTCGTTACAACTACCAGCAGCAGTCTTAGGTGTTTCATAACGGCGATCTCCTCTCGGGTTTTCGATCCACGATTCAACTCTACCTCCGTAGTTAAGTACGGAATCAAGGAGAGAGGAGATGAAGGTCCTGGATTATGGCGCTGAGAGGAAATGGCAGGGCTCCGCCATGAAGACGGCGATTGCTTCAGGGCCGTCTAGGGCTGCTGCTGGGTCGTAGTCGTAAATTTTTTCGCTCATTCTGACCTCCACTCGCTGGCGAGTTTTTTAGCCGCTTCAATATCACGGCTTTGGCTGCTTTTGTCGCCGCCGCACAACAGCAAAACGAATTCATCACCTCGCTGCTGGAAATAGGGGTTGGGGGAGCAACGGAACAGAAAGTGCACTTAAGCTCAGTCGCTGCCCCG